>UQTM01000003.1 GCA_900544025.1 uncultured Odoribacter sp. | reverse complement strand
AGGTATGTCTGATTTTGTTTCCACTTTTAAAGTAATATTTTTTAAATTAAAAATATTTTTCTAAACTTGTAATGTTATAAATCTATCTGACATGAAATATCAAACAACTATTTCCTGGTTCACAAGAACAGGAATTGTTATTATTTGCGCATTATTCTGTTATATACACCCTGTCCAGGGAAGTGATAAAACAAAAAATAAAAAAATCATTAAATTCGGCATAATCTCCGATGTTCACGACGATACGGCACGGATCCGGGCATTCGTCGAGCAGGCAAAAATTGAAAAACCGGACTTCATTATCCAATTAGGCGACCTATCGAACGGAAAAATACAAAGCAACCGAAATATGCTGAACATTTGGAATACCTATCCGGGCAAGAAATATCACGTTTTGGGCAATCATGAATTCGATTATGCGACAAAAGACGAGATTATCCAAAGACAAGAGATGCCCGGAACCCACTATTCTTTCGATTGCGGGGCTTATCACTTCGTTGTACTGGATTGTAACTTTATCCGAAAGGAAGAAAAATTCGTCGATTTTGCAAAAGCCAATTATTACATTGCCAAGGAATCGCGCGACCTGATCAGTCCGGAACAAATCGTATGGTTAAAAGAAGATATTCAAAAGACAGATAAACCCGTTATTATTTTCTCGCATCAGACTTTCGACGACATCACGATCCGGGGCTCTAACCCTGTACCCAACCGTTCGGAGGTCCGCAACCTCATCAAAGAAATAAACTCCACACCCTCCACAAAGCACAAAGTGGTGGCTTGTTTCGCCGGACATGATCATTTAGATCACTACAACCAAATCGGTGGAGTGCACTACTTTGCCGTAAACAGCGCTTTAGGGTTTAAATCCGGACTTGAAATCAAAGATGCGCTATTCGGTTTCGTTACTTTGAACGAAAAAAAGCATACTATTTCTATAAAAGGCGTAAAAAGTGAATTTATGAAAACGCCTACCGACAAAGATTATGGACATTATCCCAAAGATTTGATACATCCTTTTATCCGTGACCGGATAGTTCGTTATTAATTCCCCGCACGCCGGAATATTCATTCCATCCTTATCGCTTGCCACAATTAGGAAAAAAACGTCGGAATAAACGCAACAGTTCCTTCCGGAAACATCCACTACCGGTAAAAAGTGGATAACAAATCAAACACATAAAATGCTGTTCCAATATAGCAGGAACAGCATTTTAATATTACCGATCTATTGTATTTATTAAAACTACAAATTATTCAATAGCCCGACTTTTCCTTCATCCACCAATTTCACGATCAATTCGCCGAACAACGTGTTTGCCCAGGCAAACCATTTACGGGTAAATTTCGCTGCATTATCTTTATGAAAAGACTCATGCATAAATCCGGTTCCTCCGTCGGTATCCCGTAACATCCTCACACACGTCCGTATTTCTTCATCGTCCGTACTTGTCATAGCCTTCATGATCAAACTCATCGGCCACACCATATCATATCCGATATGCGGGCCTCCGATTCCTTCTCCGGCTTTCCCTTTGAAAAAATACGGATTGGCCTCACTCCACACAAAACGCCGCGTATTCCGGTACACCGGATCATTGGCAGCCACGCTTTCCAGATAAGGTAAAGCCAGCAAACTGGGAATGTTGGCATCGTCCATTAAATAGCAACTCCCGAAACCGTCCGCCTCAAAAGCATAAATATCACCATAAGCCGGATGCGCTTTGATAGCATATTTCTTTACAGCCTCCTCCACTTCATCGGCCAATTCCTCACACTGGCGGGCAAATCCGGTATTTCCGGTCACTTTTCTCGAAATCTCTGCCAATTGCCGCAAAGAAGTCACCGCAAACAAATTGGAAGGTATCAAAAAACCGAATACCGTAGCATCGTCGGAAGGACGGAAGCAGGAAACGATCATTCCCACCGGACACACCGGATGTCCCCAGCCATCTACATTCATGGTATCCGACTGCCGGGGAGTCATTCGCTGAAAACGATAAGGTCCTTTTCCTTCTTTCCGCTGCTGCTCCTTAAAAGTTTGCAGAATCAAAGCCATAGCTTTCTGCCACTCCATATCGAACACGCTCGTATCTCCCGTCGTTTTCCAATAATGATAAGCCAACCGCACCGGATAGCATAGAGAATCTATTTCCCATTTGCGCTCGTGCACATAAGGCTTCATCACGGTATAGTCCTTTTTCCACTCGCTCTCTTCGTCTCCATGCGTAAAAGCATTGGCATAAGGGTCTATCTGAATACATTTTACCTGCCGGTTGATAACACCCGCCACCAACAAACGCAATTGTTCGTCTTCCTTACAAAGCGGTACATAAGGCCATACCTGGGCACCGGAGTCACGCAACCACATCGCATTGATATCACCGGTAATCACAAAAGTATCGGGACGTCCGTCCCGCATCTGAAAATCAACGGTCGTATCCAACGTATTCGGAAAACAATTCTCAAACATCCACGCAAGCTTCGGGTCTTTCAACTGCCCTTTTACCCGGCTGATTACCTTTTCCACAGCCCGCGAAGTAAAATGACGTTCTTCGAGAGCCGGACGGTTACTCACATACCCTGAAGCCGAAACGGTTTCACGGGTTTTATCCACGGCAGCCCGGAGAGGCGTTCCGCCTACGGCAGCAGCCACAAGCGCCAACCCGCCTTTTTTTATAAATTCTCTTCTGGTTACCATATTTTTGTGTTTACTCTATATTTTTATTTACGACGATTAAACCACGATAAATCCCACTCATCCTGCCACTCCAATACCGGTTTCCCATCCTCAAATTCCAAAGGCAGCCATATGTACCTTCCGTCGATAGCATTATCCGGAGTCCAACGATCGCCCATATATATAAACCGGTCTTTACCCACCTGTAAAACATAAGTGCTCTGAGAATAGAAAGTCTTTCCGGCATCTTTTCCCCGGCAGGGATTTCCTAACTCCTTCCAGGGGCCCCAAATCGAATCCGCCACAGCAGAACGGGCGGCATTGGGCGCCCATCCGGTACATCCCGACATAATTAAATAATATTTACCGTCTTTTTTAAACATAGCCGGAGCCTCCATAAATCGTCCCGCGAAAAAACGGGCATATTTACCGGAATAATTCAAATAATCTTCGGTCAATTCGGATATTTGCAAAGTGCTGTTCTCTTCCGACGCATAAATATGATAAGCTTTGCCGTCGTCATCCACAAAAAGCGTCATATCCCGCGCCATTTGCCCTCCGGCAAAATCACGGTTCAACAAACTCAGATCTCCCATCTCTTCCGGCAAACTTCCTCCGCTAAATACCTGTTCCCCGGTAACCTCATTTTCACCCTGGTGCTGTTCCGGCACATTGACCGGCCAAAAACCCGCATTGGGACGCACAGCTTTCAGATAAGTATAAGGGCCTGTCACCCGGTCGCTGACAGCGATTCCGCTTAAAGCTCCCGAATATCCTTTTCCTTTGGGCTCCAAATGAAACCACATTACATATTTGCCTGTTTTCCGATTGTAAATCACTTTCGGACGTTCCAATATACATCCCCGGGTTATATCGTGTTCCGGATCATCCGTCACCACCTTCAAAGCAATGCCTTCATCTTTCCAATTATATAAATCGCGCGAAGAATAACAATGCACGCCCACCTGAGCCGAATTACCCGTACGTCCCTCTACTTTATGCTCTCCAAACCAATACCAGGTTTTACCCACTTTCAACATCCCTCCTCCATGAGCATTAATATGTATCCCCCGATTATCCGGCCAAAGCTCTCCCGGTTTAAAGGAACGATGCCGTACCCCTTTCTCTTCCGCCATGCAAACGATTGTTCCCAATAATAAAATCAGCATCCATAAAATCTTCATAATTCAAACCTTTTGTGTCAATAATTACATCCCGTCACAGCATCGGTCTTTCCTAAAAAATCCCGTCTCAACGTTCCAGATAGATCACCTTTTTAGTCTCGAAAAAATCCTCTTTGAAAAATTCAGGAATAGAAAATACTTTCACCCGGCCGGCATAAGCTTTGATTTCTTCTTCAAAATCTCCGCCTTTCAAATACAATATACCATTGGGCAAGTCGTTCACTCCCCCTTTCCTGATCTTATTCCGGGTCACACCGACAAAAGCCGGAAAAGCCGTCACGGCACGGCTCACAATAAAATCCTGACCTCCGGCAGTTTGTTCCACCCGCGTTTGCTCCGCCCTTACGTTCGTCAGCCCCAATGCCTCTGCCACACCCTGTACCACTTTGATCTTCTTTCCAATCGAATCCACCAAATAAAATTCCACCTCCGGAAACAGTATAGCTAACGGTATTCCCGGAAAACCGCCCCCGGTTCCCACGTCCATCACCCGGGTTTCCGCTTTAAACCGGATCACTTTGGCAATGGCAAGCGAATGAAGTACATGATGAATCCCGAAAAAATCCATATCTTTCCGGGAAATCACATTGATCTTTTCATTCCATTCGCGGTATAATCCTTCCAACAAAGCAAATTTTTCTTTCTGAATTTCTGTCAATTCCGGGAAATACGACAAAACCAATTCTTCTACATTCATTTTATTTCTTTTTTCTCAGAGAATCATTGTAAATCGGTAAAAAAATCACGCTCAACACCCCCAAAATAATATATAAAAGCGTCATTGTTCCATGTGTAAGCAATGCAAAAGTTTTTGCCATACTCTCGATATGGGGAACATGAGGCAGATAAATCATTAAAGCCGCTATCACCATAAAATGCCAGGCTCCGATTCCTCCCTGGACAGGGGCCACCATTCCATAACTACTCAATACAAAAATAGTAAGCCCGACCAGCATACCCAAATGAGAAGTAAATTCAAAGCAGAAAAAACATACATAGAACATCAAAAAATACATCATCCAGATAAACAGGGAATAGAACACAAACAACCCCTTTCTACGCACATCCTTCACGGTTAATAACCCTTCTTTCATCCCGGTCAGGAACGAACGGATCCGCCCAAAAAATTTCGTTTTTTTCAAAACCATCCATCCCAGAAACACAAACACCAATAAACCTACCCCGAAAAGCCACATCCATTGAGAATGGAGCATGCCGGATACCTTTTCTCCGATTTCTTTATTTTCTTCCAGAAAAATAACGACCTGCCCGAACTGAGTGACAACGACGACCAAGGTCAGAGAGAGCAAGATAATCATATCGATCACCCGTTCGGTCACCACCGTCCCCAGTAATTTCGAAAAAGGTACATTCTCGTATTTATTCACCACCCCACAACGGGTAAATTCGCCCATTCTCGGAATAGCCAAATTAGCGAAATAACCGATCAGCACTCCTAAAAAACTATTCCAAAAGGTAATCTTATAGCCCATGGATTCCGTCAGCAATTGCCACCGCAATGCCCGGCTGGCATGACTGGCGATCCCCATAACGATAGCCACCCAAACCCAGGTGTAATTAACATCTTCCCGGAGCACGGTCATTAAATCTTCCCAGTTTTGATCCCGGTAAACCAGCCAGAATAAAAAAACGGAAACCCCTAAAAATAAAATAAATTTAATGGTTTGTTTATAAAAAGGACGCATGAACAAACTTTTTCAACTCGACATTTCCAATCCCAGACCTATCCCTTTCCTCTCCTCTCTCTGTGACCTGAAATATACAATTCACAAATATATTTTCTCAGGCAAATGTACAAAATAATGAACACCTCCCTATTGATTTCAGGCTAATTTATGTACTTTTGTAACATGAGTATTGTAAAAGCTAAAAAAAGTTTAGGGCAACATTTTTTAAAAGATCAGAACATTGCCCGTAAAATAACCGACAGCCTTCTCCCCCTCAATCGCGATGTGCTCGAGATCGGTCCGGGAATGGGAGTTTTAACACGGCATTTATTTAACAATCCGGCATTTTCGGTACGTGCCATCGACATCGACCGGGAATCTGTAGAATATTTACACCAAGAACTGCCGGAGCACAAAGAACAGGTGATTTACGGCGATTTCCTGAAAACGGACACCGCCCAATTTTACACAGCGCCTTTTTCCGTTATCGGAAATTTGCCTTACAATATTTCATCGCAGATTTTTTTCAAAATCATTGAAAACCGTAACCTGGTGACACAGGTCGTGTGTATGATACAAAAAGAAGTGGCCGACCGGATCGCAGCACCTCACGGTAATAAAACCTATGGCATATTGAGTGTTTTTTTGCAGGCATTCTACCACATCGAATACCTGTTCACCGTCAGTGAAAAAGTGTTCGATCCGCCTCCAAAAGTGAAATCGGCAGTTATCCGCCTGCTACGAAACGACAGGGAAACACTCGGATGTGATGAAAAATTGTTCTTCAATGTCGTAAAGACAGGTTTCAACCAGCGGCGGAAAACCCTGAGGAACTCGATCCGCGGTTTATTACCTCCCGGATTCGATTCCGATTCCCTGAACCTGCGCCCGGAACAGCTGAGTGTAGAGGATTTCATTGCCTTGTGTAATGAAATACGCCCTATCCGATAGGATAAATGTGAACAACGACCGATAAGGGGGAATGCCCTGTAATTAAAGATACTTCAGAGATATGCAACAGTTTGAACTGACACACGAATATCTTAGCCAACTCGAAGAGTTGATCGACGCAGGTAACGAAACGGGAGTAAAACACCTGATCGAAGACCTGCACCCGGCAGATATTGCTGAAATACTGGAAGAACTGAACAATGAAAGGGCGCAATTCGTATTTCTCCTTCTCGACAATGAAAAAGCCAGCGACGTTTTAGCGGAAATCGACGAAGAGGAACGGGTACGTTTCATCGAATCGTTCCCGGCAGAAACCATCGCCCGCCGTTTCATCGACAACATGGATTCGGACGACGCTGCCGACCTCGTGGGAAGTATGTCCAACGAGCAGCAGCACGAAGTGCTTTCCCACATGGAAGACCTCGAACAGGCCGGCGACATTGTAGATCTGTTGCATTACGACGAAGACACAGCCGGAGGTTTAATGGCTAAAGAGTTAGTTCAGGTCAATGAAAATTGGACTGTTCTGACCTGTCTTCGGGAAGTCAGCCGGCAAGCGGAAAATTTAGATGAAATCTACAATATATATGTTGTCGATGATGACGAAATATTAAAAGGCAGACTTTCTCTGAAAAAAATCATCACAGCCCCCACCTCTGCTAAAATATGTAATCTATATCATGCGGATATTGTTTCGGTAAAAACCGACGAGCCGGCAGAGTCCGTGGCATTGATCATGCAAAAATACGACCTCGTCGCCATTCCGGTCGTCGATCAGGTGGGACGTCTGGTCGGCAGGATCACCATTGACGACGTTGTCGATATCATTCGGGAAGAAGCCGACAAAGACTATCAAATGATGTCCGGTATCACTCAGGATGTCGAATCCTCGGACAGTGTCTGGGATCAAACGAAAGCCCGGCTTCCGTGGTTGATTATAGCCTTATTCGGAGGAATGGTTTCCGCCTGGATGATCTCACAATACGAAGCGGAAATCGCCCTCTTTCCGGTAACCGCTATGTTTATCCCCGTCATTACTGCGATGGGCGGTAACGTAGGAATCCAATCCTCGGCGATTGTAGTAAAAGGGCTTGCTTCTAATTCCCTGGGATTAAAACACGGATTTAAGAATATCATGAAAGAAGTGAGCGGGGCACTTGTCAATGCCACGATCTGTTCCTCTATTATATTTATACTCACGCAGTTCTTCAATATGGAATCGCTCGCCATGCCTATCACGGTTACCATTTCTTTATTCGTTGTAATCTTATTCGCCTCCATTTTCGGAACTGCTTTCCCCTTATTGCTCAACCGCATGAAAATAGACCCTGCGTTGGCAACCGGACCCTTTATCACCTTAACGAACGATATTATCGGATTGAACATCTATCTGTTTATGGGAAGGATCATTCTCAGCAACATATAAAATCCGATTTTCTGCATAATTATTTCTGCGTTTTGCATAATTATAAACGCTAATTATAAGGTTATTAGACTATTATACCTTAATTTTGCAAGCTCAAACCATAACCGGAAAATTTTATGAATGCTATAGTGGAAGTAAACGTACGGTCGGAAATAGGAGAGTTAAACGGAGTGATTATTCACACTCCGGGAGAAGAAGTGGAAAATATGACACCGGAAAACGCTGAAAGGGCCTTATACAGTGACATTATCAATCTGTCGATAGCCCGCGACGAATACAAGCAAATCTACGGCGTATTATCCAAGCTGACCCGCACTTACGAAGTGAAAGATTTACTATGTAATATCCTGAAAGACGAAAACGTAAAACTCGAAGTCCTGAACCGGATCGAGGCGATCGAGCCTTTCATCGGGGAACAGGCACCGAAAGGTAGCTTAAAGGATCAACTGATGCAGGAAAAGCCGGAAGAACTTTCCCGCCTGCTCATCGAAGGGGTGGAAATGGTGAAAGACAACCTGACCAAATACCTCAGTAAAGATTGGTTCGCCTTACGCCCTATGCATAATTTCCTGTTTACCCGCGACGCCTCTATGAGTATCAATAACCACGTACTTATCGGAAGAATGGCAAACTCCATCCGCGACCGGGAATCGGTGATTATGCAGGCGATTTTTGACTTTACCCCTGAATTTAAAACCCAGACACTGACCATCCCGCCGATGCCGGGGGCGAGCAAGCGCGTTCGCACAATCGAAGGCGGCGACGTGCTGATCGCACGCGACGATATTTTATTGATCGGGAACGGAGCACGCACCAGCACACAAGCCATTGACATGCTGATCTACAAATATATAAACCGGAAAAGCGAAAAGGCACAGCATATCATCGTACAGCAATTGCCTCACACTCCGGAGTCGTTCATACATCTCGACATGGTATTTACCCTGCTCGACCGGAATAAATGTATGGTGTTCGCACCCCTCATCATGAATCCGGGCAGCTACCAAACGGTACATATCAAAATACAGAACGGAAAATTACAATATATCCGCAATGAAAAAAATCTGCTCACCGCTCTGAAAAAATTAGGCATGGAATTAGAACCCGTATTCTGTGGCGGATCGGACGATTGGAATCAGGAAAGGGAACAATGGCATAGCGGAGCAAACTTCTTTGCTGTCGGTCCCGGAAAAGTGCTCGGTTACGCACGCAATAACTACACCATGGAAGCCATGAACAATGCCGGTTTCGAAATTATCAAAGCCAACGACATTCTGAATGGCGGCATCAATCTGGACGATTACGAAAAATACGTCATAACCATCGATGGCTCCGAACTCCCGAGAGGAGGAGGAGGTGCAAGGTGTATGACCATGCCCGTAAACCGGACAAATGTAGATTGACAAAATATTAACGGTATAAAGCCTTCAACTAAATGATACAAGTTGTCGGTTTTATACCTCACCAAGATAACCGGAAGGTGATGGCAAACTGTGGCCATATTCCTCCATCATGCAAAATATAGAATACTGTTTTACTCCTAATGAACAAACTAAGATACTACATCTCCAGCTTTCGTCTCCGCACGCTTCCACTTTCCATATCCGGTATTCTTTTAGGAACTCTGTTAGCTGCCGCCGACGGCTCTTTTCGCGGAATCCCCTTTTGTCTGGCAATCGCCACCACGTTATCGTTACAAATACTTTCGAATTTAGCCAATGAATTGGGCGACTTGAAAAAAGGTACCGATAACGAACAACGTCTGGGGCCGATCCGTAGCATCCAATCGGGAGCATTGACCATAAAAGAATTTCAAAGAGTCATTTTTTTGTTCATATTGCTATCGATCGGTTTCGGAACCGCTCTCGTTTACACGGCTTTCGACAGTCTTTTCTCTACCTCCGGAATAATTATGCTATTTTTAGGGGCCGCCTCCGTCATCGCTGCCATCAAATATACCGTCGGTAAAAATGCTTACGGCTATCGCGGCTTAGGCGATCTGTTCGTTTTCCTGTTCTTCGGATTGTTGAGTACGGCGGGTGCATATTTTCTAATGACACACACCCTCACTCCTTCTATATTCCTTCCGGCTTCAGCGATCGGTTTCCTATCGGTAGGAGTTCTCAACATGAACAACATCCGGGACATGGCCAACGACAAGCAATGCGGCAAACGTACGCTTCCGGTCATGATCGGCGAAGAAAAAGCTAAAACTTACCACTACTTTTTAATTCTTTTTGCATTAGTCTGTATGACCGTTTATGCAGGACTGCATCCTCATGGCTGGGGCAGCTTACTTTATCTGCTCACTATTCTCCCGCTTGCCTGGCATCTCCGGTATGTATATCGGCACACCGGACAAGCTCTCGACACCCAATTAAAAGTCCTTTCGCTTACCACCTCCCTTTTTGCTCTACTGGCAGGCTTCGGACAATTCATCGGATAAAGTACAGAAAAAGAATAATTCACTCCAACAAAAAACACTTTACATCAATATGTAAAATATCAAATACGGGATTATGCACATTCTTCCCTCGGCATCTCTCCCTCTTCTCTTCTTGCATCAAAAAACGAATATATTACAATTTCATTCGGAAAACTTTATTTTCGAGCCATCGAAAACGAATAATAATTATACCTTTGCCACCCCTTAACACAAATCCTATTTTTATAATATGCAAATATCTTTCAAAAACATCTGGAATATCACCTTTCCTGTCCTTTTAAGTATTATGGTCGAGCAATTCATCAGCATGACCGACACGGCATTTTTAGGACGGCTGGGCGAAGTGGAACTGGGAGCCTCCGCTCTGGCAGCCACCTATTATTTCATATTCTATGTTATCGGTTCGGGATTTGGTGTCGGGGCACAAATATTAATGGCAAGAATGAATGGAGAAAAAAGCTATCATCAGATCAACTCCATATTTCTGACCAGCGGAATATTTCTCGTCGGGTTAGCGGCTTTTATTATCCTTTTATCTAAAATCTTTTCTCCCATCATTTTAAAATGGTTCATTAGTGCCGACGACATCTACTCGGCCACAATCAGCTATTTAGACTGGCGGATATATGGATTATTCTTTTCATTTACCATGGTCATTTTCAGATCGCTATTTATAGCGGTTACCCATACCCGGATACTGACGGTAAGTTCCATCATTATGGTTTTGGTAAATATTATTTGTAACTATACGCTGATCTTTGGAAAATTTGGATTCCCGCATCTGGGAATCGCCGGGGCCGCCATCGGCTCTACGGTGGCCGAATTAGTCGCTACGCTTTTTCTATATGTATATATCCGCCGCAAAGCAAGCTATAAAAAATACAACTTATTCTCCTCGATTCATTTCCAATGGGGACTTTTGAAACGCATAATGAAGATGTCGTTCTGGACGATGATACAGGCACTGTTATCTCTATCGACCTGGTTTGTTTTCTTTATCATGATCGAGCACCTCGGGAAAACGTCTCTGGCAGTAGGTAACATCATCCGTAATATATCTGCAATTCCTTTTATTTTTACGATGGCATTCGCTACTACTGTAAATTCCCTCATCAGTAACCTGATCGGGGCGGGCTATCAGCATCAGGTTTTAAAACTATGCAAAAAGGTAATTGTCATGTGTTTCCTGTTTATCGTTCCGATTATTCTATTAGCTTGCGTATTTCCCCGCTCTTTCTTATCGATCTATACCGATAACCAAACATTGATAAATACGGCAATTCCTACCCTTTATGTGATGCTGTTCGCGCATTTGATAGCAGCGCCGGCATTCATTATGAACTTCGCCGTTTCCGGAACGGGAAATTCCAAAGCGGCCTCGTTACTCGAATTGGGAACTTTGGCCATATATGTGCTTTACATCTCATTCGTGACAGGCTACCTGAAACAAAATATCACGATTAGCTGGACTGCAGAATATTTCTACGGAATATTCTTATTTGCAGGCTCTATATTATATATGTGGAAAGGCAAATGGAGAAATAAACAAATATAGTCTATCGAATATTTTTCTCCCACCATCCATACTATTCATTGAAAACCGATAAAATCTCCGGATCGAAAAAAAGTGCTCCCCCAAATTATACACCTGATTTTCGGGAGCACTTCATAAATTTCCCGAAGTTTTAAAAACTTCGACTTACAAACAAAAACAGTTATTCTTTTGCTTAATACCGCCTCCGATAAGAACGGAGTACATACCAACCGTTCCTCAAAAACGGCTCCTATTAAAAACGGTATCCTACCGTCAGGGAATAATTTATATTATGAGGCGCCTTGTCTCCTCCGGTAAGCCCGGTCAGTCCATATTGTGCACCTACCCCCACGACAAAAGAAGAAATCAAAAAATCGAGCCCGGCTTCCATCCCCATATCGAAAGTGCGTACGGAACGTGTATCTACAACAACCTTTTTTCCCACCAGCCATGCAAAATAAGGCCCGGCATTTATTGCCAGTTTGAATTTTTCCGTCATCTTAAAACGAAAAGCCGCCAGCACAGGCAATTCCACATACGACAAATTTTCGATATACTTATGATTTAACGTGAATTTATGCCCCGCCTCTGCCGCTCCTTTCCGGGAATAGAACACACCCGGACGGACAGCAAATAAATCGCTAAAAGCATATTCAACCCCCACTCCGGCTTTAACTCCCATCCTCACATCGAATTCACCTTTTGAAAAACTACTTACATTCGCTCCGGCACGAACATCCCACTTCACCTGGCCGGAAACAGCGACAGCAACGAAAAACATACACATAACTAAAATACCCCTTTTCATATTCTTTAAAATTTAAATTAATACTTTTGCAAAGTACCGAACTTAAAATAGGAACGGCAATACTGAAAAATCAGTAATGGAACAACTCGAAAAGCAATATCAGGAACTTTTGGATTCCCAGGTTTTTCAACCGGAAGAACTGGATTATTCTTTATTGGACAAACATATCACCCTCTTATCACAGCTATCACAAGTAGCTAATACAGGTATTACCGTTTTTGATATGTACCAAAAAAAGCATGTCTATACATCGTTTAATTTTTCAGAAATCTTCGGCTACGACCTAAAACGGATAGAAAATGAAAATACGGCCTATTTCAATGCCCGCATACATCCGGAAGACCTTGCACGGCTTACCCATAACGGAATCACCGTCTTACGCTATTTTTTAGAAGACAAAAGAGATGTGCGGCATACCAAAATGATCAACGAATACCGTATTCTCGACCTGAAAGGAGAATACATACGGGTAATCGAGCAATACCAGGTACTTGAATTCGATCCTTCCGGTAATGTATGGCTATCCCTAAGCATGCTGGATATATCGCCGGACACCAACACCCGACAATCCGTCCAAAGCAAATTACTGAACTGCAAAACAGGTCAAACCTACACTCTACCGGAATTTTCCGAATACAAAACAACAAACACCCCGCACCGACTTTCTCCCCAGGAAAAGAAAATACTAAAATTAGTCCGCGACGGCCTGTTGAGTAAAGAAATCTCCGACCGCCTGGCTATCAGTGTCCACACCGTAAATACACATCGTCAGCGAATCCTTGAAAAACTGAACGTAGATAATTCTATTGAAGCTATCCGTTATGCCTCTCATTTGGGGTGGCTGGACTGACGACCATTTATCCCTTCTATATTATAAACAATTCATTAACATATCATTAAACTTACAAATCCTTATAAATAAAGTCTTACAATTACTATTTATTATTTCAGAAGTTATTCCTGCCGTTCTCCCTTGTATAAATTTCATTATCGATCGTTTCCAAGTCGCATCACAAAGGTTATTGATCAGAATTCACTCATTTGAAAAAACATTATTGGATTTACATATTTCTGGGGATACCATCCATTTTTGAGATCATAAATTTTATAAAAAAGAAAAGGTAAAAAATAATCGCCAAAAATAAATTCCTCCGGTTTCAATAGCGAATCAGGCATAGAAAAAAGAAAAAAACGAGATCAGAATATTCTGATCTCGTCTCCTTATGAGCGAAAAACGGGGCTCGAACCCGCGACCCCGACCTTGGCAAGGTCGTGCTCTACCAACTGAGCTACTTTCGCATTATTTCAAAGCAATGTCCCCTTGTTTTTGAACGATGCAAAGATAAAAAACATATTTTAATGTGACAACGATTTCCTGAATTTTTTATTCGTTACAAATTCCTGCTGCATGAAATTTTATTCCTACCTTTAACCCCATAAAACACCAACGGCAGAGGAAAATCCTCTTTCGAAGCAGCATTATTTTATGATCGAAGTAAAAGATATACACAAAAGCTACGGAAAACTAAATGTATTAAAAGGGATCACACTAAAAATCCCGGAAAAAAAAGTAATCAGTATCATTGGAGCGAGCGGAACAGGAAAAAGTACCTTGCTTCACATTCTCGGCACTCTCGATTATCCTGATAGCGGAGAAGTGTTATACGACAATGTAAATGTCGCGACCTACTCTTCCGACAAATTAGCTGCTTTCCGGAATAATAACATCGGCTTTGTTTTTCAATTCCACCATCTATTGCCGGAATTTACAGCTCTGGAAAATGTGTGCATTCCGGCCTGGATAAAAGGTACAGGAAAAAAGGAAGCAGAGAAAAGAGCATTGGAATTACTCTGCCTGATGGGCCTGAAAGACCGAATCTCTCATAAACCGAACGAACTTTCCGGAGGAGAGCAACAAAGGGTTTCTGTTGCCAGAGCGTTGGTCAATAATCCCAAAATCGTGTTAGCGGACGAGCCTTCGGGAAATCTCGATACGCATACCAAAAACGAACTACACCAGCTTTTCTTTTCGCTTCGGGACGAATTAGGGCAAACTTTTGTCATTGTCACACATGACAATTCTCTGGCGGAACTATCCGATCAAAAAATACTTTTACAAGACGGACGAATCCTTGAAGGTTAAAAATGAAAAACGAAAAATGAAAAAATATAATTCCTGAAACTTATTATCCCTGTGTACGGTAAACTTTCAACATTATAGTTTTTATCTTATCGTTTTTAATTTATCTTTGCACGAATTTTATAATAAAATTAAATCTTAAATATGAAATATTCAGAAGAACTCGACCGGGTTAGCTATTGTTTCGGGCTTAGCATTGCCAGTAACCTGATTTCATCAGGAGTGACCACTATCAATGCAGAAGCATTCAACGATGCCATGACCACCGTTTTTGCAGGAAATATGCCTGAAATTATGCCTGACGAAGCCAATAATATCCTCCAGGATTATTTCGAAAAACTACAAAAAGAAAGAGGCGGCAAAGCAAAAGCTGCCGGAGAAAAATTTCTGGCGGAAAACAAGGATAAAGAAGGCGTCGTAGCACTTCCCAGCGGTTTACAATATAAAATACTGAAAGAAGGCAATGGTCCGAAACCGAAAGCCAGCGATACCGTAAAATGCCATTACGAAGGCCGTCTGATCGATGGAACGGTGTTCGATTCTTCCATTCGCAGAGGAGAACCGGCAGAATTCCCGGTAGGCGGAGTGATTCAGGGTTGGGTGGAAGCCTTACAACTGATGCCTGTAGGATCGAAGTGGCAGCTTTACATTCCTTCCGAAATGGCTTATGGTTCGCACGGAGCCGGACAAGCTATCGGACCGGATGAAACTCTGATCTTTGATGTTGAATTATTGGCAATTGTATAATTAATATTCTATAAAACTTTAACAATGAAGACAAAAAATTTACTGCTCTCTTTCGCCGTAGCTATTATGGCAATGGGTTGTAACAGTGGTTCGACCACTCAGACTTCAGCACCTTTAAAAACTACTGCTGACACAGTTTCTTTCTATTACGGTTATCTGATGGGTTCTCAGATGCAGGACATTTTCAAAGTAAATGTCAGTGCACTGGTTGCCGGAATGAACTCCGCCATTCAGGAAAAGAAAGTGGATGTCGATCCTCGTGAGATGGATATGTTCATTAACAACTTCATGCAGAAAGAATACATGAAGAAAGTGGAAGAAAACCTGACAAAAGGTAAAGAATTCATGGAAAAGAACGCTAAAAAATCAGGTGTCGATACTCTTCCCGGCGGAAATGGCGTACAATACAAAGTAATCAAAGCCGGAACCGGTGAAAAACCGGCCGCTACCGACATGGTAGAAGTAAGATACACTGGAAAACATATCGACGGAAAAGTATTCGACAGCAATGCAGAAAGCGCAGAACCGGCAAGATTCCAGGTAAACCAGGTTATTCCGGGATGGACAGCAGCTTTACAGCAAATGCCTGTAGGATCAAAATGGGAATTATATATTCCTTCTGAAATGGGTTATGGCCCACGTCCTTACGGATCGATCATGCCTAACTCAACTTTGGTTTTTGAAGTTGAATTGCTGAACATCGTTAAACCCGATTCAACAGCAACCGAAAAATAATTACCTGAAAAGGCTAATTGCATAGCCTGGGGATTTCCCCCAGGCTTTGTTTTATAAAATATAATTTCATCTCATTGACACATGAACTACGAAATTGTCGGAAAGCTAATATTTAAAGAAGACACACAGCACATCAGCGAAAAATTCCAGAAGAGAGAATTCGTGATCGAAGTGGAAAACGAAAAAAATTCACAGTGGAATGACTTCGTAAAAGTACAGTTGATACAAGACAGATGTGATCTTCTTGAAAATATTGCTCTAAACGAAAACATAAAAGTATATTTCAACATAAGGGGGCGGAAATGGGAAAACAAAGGACAGATTTCTTATTTTACAAACCTTGAAGGTTGGCGGATCGAAAAAATGGAGCCGCAAAATCCGGAAAACATTCCGGTCCCGGAATACCATGTCGAGGATATTCCTCCCATGCCGGAAGCCGACGATCTTCCTTTCTGACCTCGGAAAGGCTGAAATAACACCTAAAAAAATCGTGGAAACAGTTTTTTGTTTCCACGATTTTTATTTCTCATTATCCCAGGCAAGGCTGCCGAAACATCGCCGGTCCCGTTACTCCTCCTCTTTCAACCGTATTTCATCGACATCGATATCGATCATTCCCCGCTTGAACAAAGCTCCGATCGCCTTTTTATAGTTCTTTTTACTGCAACCGAACAGGTTGTATATCTCTTCCGGGGCACTTTTATCGGAAATATCCAATACCCCACCGTTATCCCTGATCTTATCCAATATCATTTTAGAAAGTCCGTCTATTTTTGCATATCCGGCGGGTTGTAAAGAGACATCTATCTTTTCGTCTTCCCGTATCTCTTTTATATATCCTTTCAATTTCTGCCCGATCTTCACAGGCTGAAATATCTCATTTTGATAAATGAGTCCCCAATGAGCGTTATTCACAATCACACTATATCCCAGGTCCGACTTACGGGCAATCAGCACATCCACTTCCTGTCCCGGCTCGTATTCGGGAAACACCTGATCCAGATATTTATCGATTTTTGTCGAAGCCACAATTCGATCCGAAGCTTTATCTACATAGGCATATACCAAATAAGAATGTCCCTCCAGCATAGTTTCACGCTGCTCGCGAAACGGCACCATCAAATCTTTCCTCAATCCCCAATCCAAAAACGCTCCTACACCGCTTACCGCCACCACTTTTAAAAAAGCAAATTCACCCACCTGCACATAAGGATTCTCCGTAGTCGCCACAATACGGTCTTCCGAATCGAAATAGATAAAAACCCTCACTTCATCATCCGGCGAACAATTATCGGGAACATACTCTTTGGGCATCAAAATTTCGCCTCTCTCTTCACCGTCGAGATACACCCCGAAATCCACCAGTTTAATTACTGTCAGTGTATTAAATTTACCTATTTCTATCATAACCTTCTGTATTTGCGACAAAAATAAACAAACTATGTACGAAAAGCTAATTTATAAGTTTTTTGTTCCCGGTTTTGCCTAAAATAAATATACAGGACATTTTCTGCATCTCCCCCGTAAAATGCAAGACTAAAAATTCAACAAAAACGGCTGAATAAATAATTATCAGCCGCTTTCTTCATTTATATTTTATTTATTTAAAGGCACTTTCCGACAATCCCGGCGCATGCAATTTCAATTTATCGAAATATTCAGGCACAGGCCGTCCCAACAATTTATCCACATACATCCGGGCAATGTATTGTGCCAGCATAAAACCATGTCCCCTCATTCCGACGAATAACCCTAATTCCGGATCGACAATGTAGCGCGGCTCCGTATAATATCCCGACCACACCGCCTGTATTCCAACTCCGGATAACCGGGGCAGCCATTCAACGAACATCTCACTGACAATCTCCAGAAAAGCCTTGGTATTTACTTTCAGGTTTTTATCGATACGCATGGCATCCAGCTTGGGCGAGGCACAACCGATAATCTGTCCCGTATAAGCGATTTGCTGACCGTAAACGGCTGAAAAACCTTTATAATCCTGACGGTCGATCAACATATCCAGATTACTGCCGTTTTTTCCCAGCATAGGCAGGCGGCGGGTAATAAATGCCTGATGCCGCACAGGATATAACCCGGCATCGATCCCCATACTGTCACACAATTTTCCCGCCCCGCTCCCCAAAGCATTCACAAAGTGCTCTGTCCGGTACTCGATATACTTCTGGTCGTGAGTCAATACCAATACGCTGGTATATTTCCCTTCTTTTACTGCTTCTATCACCCGGCAATCTTCTAACACCGTTCCCCCGGCCGATACGCCTATATTCCGAACCAAATCCACCACTTTGCCCGGCGTAGCCTGCCAGCAATCCTCCGTAGCCAGAGCCGAAAGATATTTCCGGGGCTTCGGATTAAAATAAGGTGAAATTTCTTCCCGGAATTGCTTCGGGGCGATCATCTCGGCTTTTGACCAGGCTTTACTGGCTTCCAACGCCTTGTAGGTGTCTTCGTCGTGTGCAAAACTAATGTACCTGATCGGCTTATAATCGATATTCGACAATTTTTGCAATTCCCGGAATATAGAATGGTTCTGTCCGGCTATTTCGGCCAACTCAGGAATAGAGAAAGCAGTCCGCCCTCCGCCGATATTCCGCCACGACGATCCCCGGTCGGCATTCACCAAAATAGGATTCAGTCCCGCTTCCGCCATATACCGGAAAAGGGAACTTCCGGCTATCCCGCCTCCGGCAATCAAGGCGGCCACTTCGATCTTCGTCATATTTTCCCGGTTAGCCACCAGATAAACATTCCCTTTTGGCGCCGGATGCAATTCGCCCAATGTCAATTGATTCGATAAAGGCGCACGCGGAGTGGCATCCCCGGTGACTTCTATCCCCCGGCTTCGTAACGCAGTTTTCAACCGGGGAATGCACCGCTTCCCCCGGCAAGGCCCCATGCCCAAATGGGTGGTATGCTTGATCTCGTCGATAGAGATAAAAGTCCGGTCACCGACAACCTTTAAAACCTCTTCCAGCTTCACATCGTCACAATGACAGATATAAGTAGCTCCCGGATCCTCTTTCAGCAGAGGTTTAAATTCCAAAGGTTCGGGATATTTATCTTTCACAATGAAACCTCGTACCTTTGTCAATTCTCCCGCTTGTATTGTCTGGGATTTTACCCTTGCCACGTGAGTTTTATTAGGTTTATGCAATATTTTCTCCACCACGCCTTCTCCCAGCCGTTCTCCATTATTATTTACCAACCATACCTGTTCTCCCTCTTTCACTTCATATTCCACAGGCAGGAACAACTTTTCTTTCTTTAGGTCATACCCGAAAATCGCCAATCCCGGACATTGGTACACACATTCCATACAACCGATACAACGTCCGTAGTCGATAACCGGAACCGTGGAAGTGGACGATTTTGTGATCGCCCCGTGCGGACAGGCAAATGAACAAGGATTACAGGCAAATCCATATAAGCAATCGGCCACCACAAAGCCGCGGGCCATAGCCCGTTCTGCATCGGGACGGCGGGGTTCTCCCAATACTTTCATCGGATGTTGCTGAGAATCGATATATTCTTTCGACAACACCAGATAATCGTCGTGATTAATCTTTATTCCCAGTTCCTTCACAATTTGCATCGCCGTATGCCTGCCTTTCAACACCGCGCTCGTACCTTCCCCGATACGGATGGCATCCCCGGCCGCATAACATTGTGCCCCAAACACCTCTTTCCCTTTCAGCCACAATTGATTATCGGGAATCAATCCCGTACAGATATTGATAACGTCTATTCCTTTGATAAATTTCTCTGTTCCCCGTATCGGACGAAAGTTTTCACATTGTGCAATCACCGCCCCGCAGATACCGTTCCCCTCTTTATTCGGAATAGCCCGGATCAATGTATAAGAAGTGAGTATCGGAATGGCCAGGCGCCTCACCCGGTTGGCCTGCACCGGAAAGCCCCCCTCCTTCGGCATCGCCTCGATAATGGCCTTCACATTGGCCCCTGCCTGCATCAATTGATAGGAAGTCAGGTAACCGATATTCCCGGCCCCTACGGTCAGTACATTTTTTCCCAGCAATGTCATTTCATTATTCATCATCTTCTGGACCACCGCCGCCGTATATACTCCCGGCAGATCGTCATTTTCAAATGCCGGCATAAAGGGCACAGCCCCGGTAGCCACCACCAAATAATCGGCATCCACAAAAAACAACTCGTCGGTCAGAATGTTTTTAACCGCCACACGCTTACCCTCCAATACATCCCATACCGTAGAATTTAAATATATTCCATCCATATTTTCCCCGGCAAGATGATGGGCAATGTCAAATCCCCGCATCCCTCCAAAGCGTTTCTCCTTCTCAAAAAAGAAAAACTGGTGCGTTTGCATGGTAAACTGGCCTCCGACTTTATCGTTATTATCGATCAGTATATTATCCACCCCATATTTGGAAAACTCTTCCCGCACAGCCAATCCCGCAGGTCCCGCCCCGACAATGACGACTGAAGTCCGCAATATTTTCTTGGCAACAGGCAAAGAAACCGGTTTTCCCGAAGCTCCGAACTCTTCTTCCACTTCCTTTACCTCTTTTACTCCATCGACTTTAGTGATACAAATACGCCGGATCTTCCCGTCCACCAGCATTTCACAGGCACCGCATTTACCGATACCACAGGCAAGTGAACGTTTTCGGCCTTCAAGGCTATGGCTGTGCACCGGAAAACCGGCCTGATGCAATGCGGCGGCAATGGTATATCCACTCTCCGCTTGTATCTCTTTTCCATTATACCGGAAAGTCACTTTTTCCCGAACGGGTACATCCAGTACCGGATGGTTCACAATTTTAGACATAAGTTCAATGAATTAGGTTGTTAGGTTAGGCAAATTAGACAAAAAAGATAAAAAAAAAGCTGACAAATGTCAGCTTTTTTAACAACGAACCATGTTTTACAACATTATATAACTTTTACCGTTCCCGGCATATTTACTTTCTCAAATACAAAGTATCCTTCCACTCCCTGGTCGTCCGAACTTACCCCCTTGATCACAGCCTCTTCCACCAACAAACCGAACCAACTATCCAGCTCATAACTGATTTTATATTCCGAATGGATAATATCGTATTCCGTAGCTTCCAACTTCACTTTCCGCTCGTTGACCTCCCCGGTCAAAAATTCCTGAATCATATAAGCTTCCTCTCCCTCCAGTTTATCGGAAAACACGATCCTCCCCGATAATTTTCTTCCCTCTTGTTTCAAATACAGTTCTCCTTCAGCCACTCCGTAACCATAGTGTTCCGAATATTTCCACTTACCCGTCAAATCCATTCTTTCTTATTGCAGATTTTAAATTTCCAAATACAAGATGCATTATTTCTCCTCTTCCACTTCCAAAGCTTTCGCCTCGTTCCACAACTCGTCCATTTCTTCCAATGTCATCTCCTGCAATTTACGTCCCTGCTGCTTTGCCTGTTTTTCCACATAAGAAAAACGCCGGATAAATTTTTGATTCGTTCTTTCCAAAGCATTTTCAGGATTTATCCCATACAAACGGGCAGCATTGACTATAGAAAAAAGAAAATCCCCGAATTCCTGCTCCATATTCTGCTGGTCGCCACGTTCTACTTCCTGTTCAAATTCCCCCAATTCTTCTTTCACTTTCTCCCACACATCCGCTTTGTGTTTCCAATCGAATCCCACTCCCCTCACTTTATCCTGAATGCGATAAGCTTTCACTAAGGCAGGCAACGACACAGGCACTCCTTCCAACACCTGATGTTTTCTTCCCTTTTCTTTCAGTTTCAACTGTTCCCAATTCTGCAAAACCTCCTGTGCATCCTTCACCTGCACTTCTCCATAAATATGCGGATGACGGTACTTCAGTTTTTCACAAATAGCTTGCAGCACATCTGCAATGTCGAACTCTCCCTTCTCTTCTCCGATCTGTGCATAAAACACCATGTGCATCAGCAAATCACCCAGCTCTTTTTTCACTTCCGCCATGTCCCGGTTCAACACGGCATCTCCTAATTCATAGATTTCCTCAATGGAAAGCGGACGTAACGACTCCATCGTCTGTTTCTTGTCCCAGGGACATCCTTTACGCAATTCTTCGATCACACAAAGCAGCTCTCCGAACGCCTCTTTCTTCTTTTCCAGATTTTTCATAACTTGGATTTTAAAGTCCCGTTTTTTTCGTAATTTGCACATGCAAAAATAAGGTATTTATTTGAAGTTTCATGATCGAGAAAAGAATAAGTATAGGAAATATAGATCCCATTGATTTCTATGGAGTTAACAACTCAAAATTCAACCTTTTAAAAGATTATTTTCCCAAACTGAAGATCACGGCGCGCGGTGATGAAATCATCATTCAGGGCGAGATCGGCGACATTGAATTGCTAAGCGGTAAAATTGCAGCCCTGCTGGAACATTATCACCGCTACAATATGCTGACCGTGGCAAACCTGAAACGAATCATTTTAGAGGACAATATCGTTACCGATCCGGAAGATGCCGACTCGATCATTCTTTTCGGGAATGCCGGAAAAACCATCCGGGCACGTACCGCTAACCAGCGCAAGCTGGTCGATCTTGCCAAGAATAACGACCTTTTGTTTGCAACCGGCCCTGCAGGTTCCGGAAAAACATACACGGCGATAGCCCTTGCCGTCCGCGCTCTGCGCAACCGGGAAGTAAAACGTATCGTTCTCAGCCGCCCGGCTGTGGAAGCAGGCGAAAGTCTCGGATTTTTGCCGGGAGACATGAAAGAGAAGGTCGATCCCTATTTACAGCCGCTTTACGATGCCTTGCTGGATATGATCCCTCCTAAGAAACTGGAGGAATATCTGGAAAGCGAAGTCATACAGATTGCACCGCTTGCTTACATGCGCGGACGCACTCTCAACGACTCGTTTGTAATTTTGGACGAAGCCCAGAACACCACTCGCAACCAATTAAAAATGTTCCTGACCCGTATGGGGGTAAGTGCCAAATTCGTCGTAACAGGCGATATGAGCCAGATCGACCTGCCCCGCCGTAGCGACTCCGGGCTGACACATGCATTTAAACTGTTGCAAAAAATCAAGGGAATCGCTTTTGTAGAATTCAATTCCGACGATATCGTCCGCCACCGTTTGGTGAAAGACATTGTCAAAGCCTACGACAAAGAAGCCGAGCAGGAAGTCCAAAAGAATATAGAATATCATAAATAATCAAAACAGGGCAAGTGCGTTGCCTGAAACGTAAAACATTTAACAAAAACAAGTATGGAAGCTATCGTAAAAACAGATTTCCAGTTTCCGGGACAAAAAAGCGTTTACAAAGGGAAGGTTCGCGATGTGTACAACATCGCCGATAAATACCTCGTCATGGTGGTGTCTGACCGAATCTCTGCATTCGACGTCGTATTACCCAAAGGTGTGCCCTATAAAGGCCAGGTATTGAATCAGATCGCTGAAAAATTCCTGGATGCGACATCCGACATCGTTCCCAACTGGAAAATTGCTTCTCCCGATCCTATGGTAACCGTAGGTCACATGTGTGAACCTTTTAAAGTGGAAATGGTGATCCGGGGCTATCTCACCGGAAGTTCCTGGCGTTCTTACAAAGCAGGCGAACGTACCTTGTGCGGGATCCCATTGCCCGACGGAATGAAAGAGAACCAAAAGTTCCCTACCCCGCTCATCACTCCGACAACCAAAGCCGATGAAGGACACGATGAAAACATCTCGAAAGAAGAAATCATCGCTCAGGGACTGGTAAGTCGCGAAGATTACGAACTTCTCGAAAAATATACAATGGCACTATTCCGGCGTGGAACGGAAATGGCTGCTGAAAAGGGATTGATTTTAGTGGATACAAAATACGAATTCGGCAAAAAGGACGGTAAAATTTATCTGATCGACGAAATCCATACGCCCGATTCATCCCGCTATTTCTATGCAGACGGCTATGAAGAACGCTTTCAAAAAGGCGAAAAACAAAAACAGCTTTCTAAAGAATTCGTACGTGAATGGCTGATGGATAACGGATTTCAGGGACAAACAGGACAAAAAGTACCGGAAATGACTCCGGCTGTCGTGGAAGGCATCACCGAACGATATATCGAACTGTATGAAAAGATCACCGGAAACAAGTTTGTGAAAGGCGAAGGAACGAACGTACTGAAACGTATAGAAGACAATGTAACGGCTTGCCTGAAAACATTGAAGTAATGGGCTTGTCCCGATAAAAAAATCCCCGGAAAGTTAAATCTTCCGGGGATTTTTATTTCTATTCCAAAACAATTTACAATAACATCTACTAATATAATAGCATTCTTTCTGTGAACGCTGATTTCCGGGCTTTTATTCTTTGGGCAAAGCATATTGGTCGCGAAGTAAACAAACCGTCTCGCTGTTCGTAGCCGTTTCCTTTAGTTGCATATAGTAATAGCGTATCCCGATATCTTTCGTCTTAGCCGCACTCAAGTGAAAGAAATGACCGAACAGAGAAAAAACTTCCGGACTGCTCCCCGACATGTCGAAAGTATATTCTACAAGCTGCCCCTCTTTTTCATACCCGATATTTACAAAAGGTTTATCTCCGGTTATGGCAAATTCATAACTTCCTTTAAACCGCAACGCAAGTTCGCCGGTTGTACCCGTTTCCCCGAACACCAAAAAATCTTTCGATTCGTTTTTTACGAAAAACAAATAATCGTTTTCTTGAAAAATGACACTATCCGTCTCCACCACCTCGAATCCAAGATAAAAATCGGTCACGGTAATTTGTAAATCCACTCTTTCTCCGGAAATATTATCCTTCACCGATACGACAGCCTCTCCTTTCCTATTTCCCAAAAGAAATAAAGTACCGAAGCCGATTTTACTATCGGCTACACTGACCGAAACTTTTACCACCGCCGTATCGCTGGAAGTAACTACATAATCCTTATTACCGGAACGAAAAGGAACGCTGGAGGTCATCCCGCTCCGGATTTCATACGCTTCTTTCTCAAACGTAAGGGAATAAATCCGGGGAATTTCCTTATTTGTACAAGCTCCGTAAAACAAGCATAACAACACCAACGATATCCCCGACAAATTTTGTAACCGTATCATAGAAAAAACTTTAACAAACCGGCACTCTGCCACATATTCACATTTCATTTCACCCCCACATAAATACTGGCAATACCGAAAGTGAGTTTACGTTGTGTGGCCTGTACGAAGCCGCAGCCTTTCAATATATCCAAAAAAACTTCCCCCTGCGGGAACTTCATAACCGATTCGGGTAAGTAAGTGTAAGCGTCTTTATTCCCGGAAATCCAGCCTCCCAATATCGGCAGGATACGACGGAAATAAAATTTATAAACCTGCTTCATCGGAAAATGTTCAGGCATGGAAAATTCTAAAATAATCACCTTCCCGCCTTTTTTCAGAACCCGCTGCATCTCTTTCAGCCCGGCTTCCAGGTGCTCGAAATTCCGAACGCCGAATGCCACCGTCACCACATCGAAATGCTCGTCCTCGAACCCGATCTGCTCACTGTCTCCGGCCTGCAAAGTGATATAAGAAGCCAATCCCAGCGCCTCCACCTTTTTCTGCCCGATCGCCACCATATTCGCAGAAATATCGATCCCTGTCACTTTCCGCACTCCCGCCCGGTATGCCTCGATCGAAAAATCACCCGTTCCGCAAGCTACATCCAGCAACTCTCCTTTCTCCTCCGGCCGGATATATTCGATCGCTTTACGCCTCCATCTCTTATCGATGTTCAGCGACAAAAAATGATTCAGCAAATCGTATTTCGGTGCAATATCATTAAAAATTTCCTTTACAGCTTCTTTTTTTGCCATCCTTGTCCTATAATTATTATCCGGAATCCGGCATTGCAAAACTAAACAACATTTTACACTCCGGAAAAACTTTCTATCCCTATTTTTCTATCTGTCATTATCTTTCTCCGAATCGCTTTCACCATAAGCGTCACTCTCTTTCTACCGGAACAGGCGATATATAAAAATTCAGGGCAACAAGCCTGAATGCTTATTGCCCTGAACTTTTGAATTTTTCTTCATTATTCGTTAGGGAATTTTCCTTCCAAAGCGGCTTTTACAACAGCAACAGCTTCCTCAAGTCCTTCCGCAAATTTTTCAAAATCTTCCTTATATAAGAATATTTTATGCTTTTCATAACTCGAATTACCGTCTTTGTCGAACTTTTTTTTGCTTTCTGTTACAGTCAGATAGTAATCATTATTACGGGTAGCTTTCACATCAAAGAAATAAGTTCTCTTTCCAGCCTTTACAGCTTTGGAATAAATCTCCTCTCGATCTTCGTTCATTCCAAAATCCTCATTTTTTTCGTATCCTTCCATGTCTTTCAAATTATATTCAACTTTCTGTGTCAAATGTAGAAAAATCCTAAGAAACAAAACCACATTTTAAGTTTTTTTTTCGTGGAAATCCGTAACATCGCTATTTTTATCCCCTATCTTTGTATTAAACTAAACTACAACGTATGTTTATTACTTTATTTATTATCGTTCTGATTCTGATAGGCCTGGCATTGATAGGCTTAGGAATCGGCATACTGCTGAAAAAGAACGGGAAATTCCCGGACACTCACATCGGACGCAATAAAGCCATGCACGAACGGGGCATCGATTGTGCCAACACCACCGACCGCAAAGAAAGGGAAAATTACCGTTCCGCCCGGATCGACGAAAACTGATCTCCGGAATGCCTTTACAGACAATAAGGAAAAGTCATTTCCACCGGAAAAAACTGAAAAATTTTCCGGCCGACGGGATTTACTCCTTTATAATAATCCAAGCCGGATTTCCAGTTTTTACTCACTTTTCAGGGAATCGACCGGATCAGCAATAGCCGCTTTTATACTCTGCCCACCAACCATTACCAGCGCAACGTCTGCAATTCCTACCCCGACCGGAATATAAACTTAACATTAAATTCGGTTATACATTCCTCCCGGAAAAAGAACAATACCGATAAAGATATATGAAAAAGAGTATGCACGAAACAGGAATCTACGAAAAAATAGCGCGGAGGGCACGGCCATCAGCTAATAGGCACCGCCAAGCACCTTTTGAACAATCACCGAACCACTCCACGCTATAAGCTGGAGCACATTCGGTTTTACGTTCAAACAAAGAAAATTTGGCGGATTTCATTAGCTGTAAAACCAAAAGTATCTCAATATTTTAAAAGATGCAGCTCTCTGCATCCGGTATTTCTTTCAACAAAAATAAGCAATTTCCCGAAAGATCCATTTAAGAATATCACGATTCGGGATACACCATGTTTTTCTCTTCGATCACGTCGAGCACTTCACGCAAATACTTATCTGCCTCATATTTTGCCATAGGTAGATCATGCAAAAGATAATTGCCGCAATCCCGCGCAACAACTCCGGGAACTTCCCCTTCAAAATCACGGATAAAACGAAAAGTTTCACGCATCAATTCCACAATATCTTCCGCTTTCAGGTCACCTTTCATTAAAAAATAATTCCCCGTACAGCATCCCATAGGTCCCCAGAAAACAATCCGGTCGCCCCAATCCTTATGATTACGCAAATAAGTTGCAGCCAGATGCTCTATCGTATGTAAAGCCCCGTACCCCAGCGCTGGCTCCCGGTTGGGCTCTTTCATCCGTATATCAAAAGTCGTCACCACCTGATCGCCCAGATAATCTTTGCGCGAAACATAAATACCCCGCAACAGGGCCAGATGATTGATCGAAAAACTCGGTATCTTTTTCATTCCTGCAATTTATATTTTCAAAAACGAACATTCCATTTCATATTCCCAATTCCCACTCTAAGTCTCTTTCTCTGTTTTTCAACTTCCCGTCCCGTTTAAACTCTGGCAATCAACTGCCTCAGCACTTCGAACGACTTTTCCGGGGCTATTGTCCAAAACTCCCGGTATTGCAACGAATGATCGTCCGTGCGTCCCGGAGTATCGCTAATAATCCTGAAACTTAAAAAAGGCACACGATATAAATAGCATACCTGCGCCATAGCGCACGACTCCATATCCACGGCAAAGCCTTCGGGAAAATGATCTTTAATCTTATTCAAGGCTACACGGTCGGTAATAAACTGATCCCCGGTGCAAATCAAACCATTCAGAAGCCTCACATCGCTCCCGATAGATAAAGCGGCTTTCAATAAACGGGCATCGGCTTCAAAAAAAGCCGGCAATCCCTGTATCTGCCCGTAAGCATTTCCTTCCCCACACCACACATCATGATAGACCGTCCGTCCACCCACCACAATATCCATCACCTGCAACGAAGCGTCGATCCCTCCGGCCACTCCGGTATTAACGATACAAGCAGGACTATACTCCCGGATCATTTCCGACACCCCCACGGCGGCACAGACCTTACCGATACCACTTTTCGCCAGCACCACCTCTTTCCCGTCGAGCCTTCCCTCTACGAAGGAAAAATCATTTACATGCCGTTCGTGTTTTTCTTCAAGTAAGACATTTACCAGATTGAACTCGCTGGTCATAGCCACAATGATCCCGATCTTCCCCATAGTTACTACCTCAAAAACGGATTATGCTTTTTCTCCTCGCCTATCGTCGTTTCAGTCCCGTGTCCCGGGATCACTCTTACCTCATCCGGTAAGCACAATAATTTATTTTTAATGCCCTCTATCAGCTGCCGGCCATTACCTCCCGGCAGATCGGAACGTCCCACGCTGCCGGCAAACAATACATCGCCTGCAATCAGCAACCGGTCCGGCTCACTGTAAAAACAAAGGCTTCCCGGCGAATGTCCCGGAACGGCAATCACTTTCAATTCGGAATCTCCGAATTTCACCACATCTCCATCGTTCAAATACTTGCCGACAGGAGGAGGAGGAGTAATACCCGTAATTCCCAGCATAGCGGCATATTCCACAGCATGTTCGATCAGATAATTATCGGCAGCGCCTGCCTGTGCTTCCAAACCGAAAGCCTTCTTTACAAAATTATTTCCGAAAATATGATCGATATGCAAATGAGTATCGAGCAAAGCCACCGGTTTCAGGTGCTTTTCCGACAAAAAATTTTTAAGCTGGCCTTCTTCGTCATCGCCCAGACAACCGCAATCGATAATCACGGCCTCTCCTGTCCGATTGTACAACACCACCGTATTTTGCTGCCAGGGATTATTTACAAATATTTCAATCTCCATAAATGTCATGAATTACTAATTTTCAGGAAGCAAAGTTATAAATTGCGTCTTCTGTTGCAACGTTTGCAAACCACTTTAAGCATTAATCAACAATCTTTAATTTCTTTAAGAAAAATTGCTGGTTAAAACGCATGTGTAACCCATAGGTATAATTGAACTCCGATCGGTTTCTCACATAATAGCTCTCAAAATACGCACCGACGGAAAGTCCTTTACAAACCTGCTTGTTAAATCCGGCTTTCGCCAGCACCACCTCCCGGTTACGGAACAAGGTACTGTTGTCCATATAAGACAGCGATTGCAGTAAAGGCTCTCCTTCGATCGAAATAAACTGACAAGACGACCAATAGCCTAAATGCACAAAAAAGGGATCGGCATCCAGCTCCATTAATCCGAATACACCGTTTCCGGTGCTATAAGGCAATTTTTTAGTTCCCAATTCAGAATAAAACAAACCGTATGCAGAAGCCGATAAGCTATTCAGATATTTCCGCCCGAAGTTTTTCACGGCTTTAAACCCCACTGCTCCATTTCCCATCGACACAGTTCCGAAATCCGTTCTGTCGATCTGCCCTCCGAAATGTTTTCCCAAAAATTGTATCGGCATGGAAAATTGCCAGCTTTTTTCAGGACGGGTAAAAATAAACTCAGCAGACAAGCCTAACACAAACTGCTCGAGATAAGGATCGTTCTTAAAAATAAAATTCTGCCAGTTGATCCACATATCGGCTTTTAGTGAAGGACGTTTATAAATCAACTGTACACCATCCTCCGGATTGGCAGAAAAATAACGCTCCCATTGATACAAAGGCTCGATCAGCCCATGATTCGCCCCTCCGTATAAAGAACCCAGAACCACATGAAAATCAGGTAAAGGCGACCATTGTATCCTTAGAAAAGCTTTGTTTCGGAACTTTCCCGGATGGGAAGCATTCAACGAATCGGGCACAAGGGCGGGAGAAGGTGCCGGATAATGATTCGCTCCTAAATATTGTAACAAATACCAACCGAACTCCAGTTTTGTATTTTTGGAAGGGAAATAAACCAGTTTCGGAATGATCCAAAAACCGCCTAAAGTATATCCCTTGGAGACGTCGCTGATATATTCATTATTCTTAAAAAAATCGGCATTATCGATCTCCACTAATAAATCCTGGTTCCGTTCCGGATTTATTTTGGGATCGGAAACAAACCACTTTTGCTGCATCTGTCCGGCAACCCCGCCCGACAGCAACAAAAACCACACACACCAAAACAATTTACTCATTATCGATTTTTCTCCTTTATTGTGTTAAAGTATAACGCACTGCCACACCAAAATTAGTATTCGTGGTCGGGAAAGAAAGCGACACATAAGGCGTATTCACCACCCGGTCATAAAATAAACGCAAATTCAGACGATTATTAAAGGTATAATCGGCCGACACTTTCACGCTCATGACTTCCTGCCCTGCAGTCAGCTGATCGACGCTTTCCGATATCCGGCGGATCACTGTATTATTCCGGCGAATCGAAAAATCACACTGCAAATTTATATCGTTATCCAGTCTTTTATTCTTTGTAAAGATAGGCAAATTTCCAAAACGGTATCCTGCTCCCACGACAATTTCATTCCCGGATGTTTCCGACAACTGTGCATTGACTAAGCTCAAACTGACATCCCGGCGGCGATTTATACTGAAATTCGTAGTCAGATTATTTTGCCAGATCAGGTTCACCCCGATCAGGGGATTGAACTGCTCGTTGATCGACACCGTACTCACATCATACATTGCCATCCAGTTATTCTGGGCATCCAAAATATTGGAAAAACCGTCTTCATCCGCCTGAAACTGCAAGTTGGACGCATACGATCCGACATTATATTTACAATTATAAGTATGTGTAAACGCTATCGTCTTAAACAATTTTTTCACCGGTTCGAAGTCTGTCAATCCGTTGTAGGTAACCTTCCAGTTCGGACGCATCGCCCACAACTTCGGGATCAGTCCTTCGTAATCCCCTGCCCCGTACGCCCGGTTAAAAGCGGAGATCAGCACCTCCTGGGAAGTAGCTCCATACCCTTCGTAAAATCCGGTAGGCTTATCCCCGTCGAGAATAGCAAAATCGTCATAATTATCCCCATAACGCTTTTGCGCCATCTCTGCCGAAACAATCTTCCGGTTATCCAGAAACTTCTGATAAGTGGCCAGCGAAGCTTCGGTATTATTCCCCACGTTATAAAATGCCGATTTCAACCCGACGGTCGTCATACTGAAATTACCCGATACTACCTTATTCATCGAACTGAAACCGCCGCCGTCATACAAAAGGTATTCATTACTGTTGCGCGACCGTATCCAGTTGGACGTCAATTCCACCCGGAACTTTTTAACCGGCTCATAAATCAAACGTACATATACGCTCCGGCTGGCATTCATCAGATAGGGACTATTCAGTGTAGAATCGGTAGTGATCCATCCTTTCCGGGCAGCCTCTATACCGAAATCGTCCCGTTGTCCTCCGAACAGGAACTTGAAACCGGGAGCCGAAGAGCCGTTATATCCCTGTTGTCCCAGCCAGCGGGCTTCGGGCAAGAATCCCGGCAAGGTGGTCCCCTTGTCTTCGGAATACCCCACAGATATACTCCTAATCCCGGTAATCAATCCGGTCAAAAAACGTCCGGCACGCATCGCCGGGCTAAGCCGCGTAGTTTCCCTTCCCGTTATCACTAATTGCGCACCTTCGAGACTCTGCGAAGAAGTCAGGCGTATTTTATTACGTCCCACCGACTTATATCCCATTTTCACCTGCTTCCCGTCCGGTGCGATCAGCTTCGCCTGTATATCTCCGGTTTTCAGCTTATGCTTCACCACCACGGAACGTCCGCGCTTCACCTCTTCCAGTCCGGTCTCGAACTTCACGGTCTTCCCTTTTCTCGGACGGAAAGGGCGGGTCATTTCCCGCAAAAACTTCGATTTATTATACAATCCCGTCAGCATCAAATCGGTATTCACCTGTAAAGCATTGGAATTTCGGATCACATTTCCTAAATTCACCGAATCGTCTGTAAGCGCCCCGGCCTGCCAATCGTAAACCGCACCGTAACTGGCGCGGGTGGAAGTCCAATCCAAAAACGGCAGCTTATCGAGAGGCAGCTTATATTCCACGGAGAAATTATGATTATAATTCACCGGACGGCCCCCGTCGAGAATATTATGCCATACGGTGTCTTTCCATTGTTCATACCGTTCAGGGTCTCTTTGCTTATCCACAATGCCTTCCGGTTCGTCGATCCGCGCCTTGGCCTCTGCCCTGAAATTTACCAGTAAATTCTCGGTCAGGTTAAATCTGAAAGCATATTCCCGTCTCCAGGTAAAATCCTTATCCACTGTCGGTTCGATCAATAAATCCGGATTATCCAGATTTTTCAGCTTGATCTCCCGGTAATTCCGTGTAATATCGGAAGTGATCGACAGCATCGAAGGCATATAGTAGAAATTAAAATCTTTCAATATGCGCAGATACTTGGAATCCAGCGATTTTGAATTTTTAAACGGCTTCACAACAGGCGGTGCCCCGGTATAAATATAACTGATCAATCCTCTGTAATCCTTATCCAGATCACGCTCCGTATTCACGTTCCTGCCATAGGACTTATTATAAGAAAAAGTCAGCGAAAGATTGGAAAGATCGAAGAAACGCGACTCACCCGTTTTGCTTTCAACGCCGATATTCGTGAAATTCAAACTTTTACGCATCATATAATCCTCGGCATTGTGACGGATAGAGTCCCTCAATCGCTTATTTTTAGCATTATCCATAGCCACCTCCAAAGGAATATCGGTATCCAGCGGATCGTATTCCGGCAAAATCGATTGCCGGGAATAGGCATAATACATCGGCAGTCTTAACCGCCATTTTTCCGGGAAAAATTTTCCAAATTCGACATTGGTCGAAAAATCGATAGACCGTAAATCTTCCCGGGCTATTTCGCTGGCATGCTGCTCCAGGCTTCCGAATCCCTGTGTCTGGCGGGAACCTGCAAAACTAATCGTAGCCACATCCGCCAGCTTCATCGTCATTCGTGCATTGGCCGCCCAGCCGCCCTTATTATCGAAATCCGACAACCGCAACTCATTCACCCACACTTCCGCAGAGCGGTCGCCTTTTCCCCCTCCTCCTTCCGGGTTACGGATTCCGATCATGATATTACGGATAGCCCCCAGCGAAGGCTTTCCTTTTACCCGGATAACATGATTCATCACGGCAGCATTGACCGTTTCATCCAAATCTTTCAGAGTCAGCTCGTACACATCCGACAGCTCCCCATCCCCGGTATTCCGCTTTTGTTTCAACAACTGCAATAACCGCAAAGGCAATTCGATACGGTTTGCCGTGGGCCACACCCCTTCACGCCCGATTTCATCGGAAGCGTAAAAACCGGGACGGGTCAGCACCAAAGGCATTTCATATTCGTAATAATTGTTGGTATTATCGCTGCCGAAACGTAAAAACAAACACAACTCTCCGTCTTCCAAAGGACTATCCGTCAAAGCCTCCGCATGCACATCCATACGAAGTGTTTTATAGCGCAATACGTCCAGATTCATATTCTTATAAACGGCACGCCCGTATCCTTCCCGCAAATTCACCACTTTCAAGGCCATAGCCTGTTCGTTCAGCTCTCTCATTTGCGGATTGGTTGCATCCACCACCCGGTCGATCCCCGGAGGCATTACATAATTGACCGGAGTTTTCGAAGCATTTTCTTCCAGATTCACCACAGACACATCGAAAGTAGTGTTCTGGTCATTATCCGGTAAACGGTCGTCCAAAGCCCCTTCGTATTTTCTCCAGTTATCCCTCACCAGGTCCAGGCTCGCCATACGCAAAACGACACTATCCTGAAATCCTTTCAGGAACATACGCATAAAACGGACGGATTTTAAATCGGGCTGCCCCCACTGCGTACGCTGGCTACTGTTCAAAGGGATCCTGATCTGATACCATTTGATCTCTTCCGTCGTTCCGTTCGGCAACTCTACCGTTGCCGTCGTAATACTGCTGATGAAATTCTTTCCCACCTGCATTTCGTTCGGGCTCAGATGAAGGTGATAGCGGAAAAAAGCCTCCGTCTCGTTCAGCGTGTTATCGCCATTGATATCCTCTACATCGGGTAGAGTGGTGGCTGCCGTAGAGTACGACTCCGGCGACATCTCCGCTGTGGGAGAATTACCTTCCGTTCCGTTATAACGCTTATACCGGTCTAAAATAGGAGTTTGCAAAGCATCGAAATCCGATCCCCGGAAAAAATGATAATCGTCTCCCGCCGGGTCGTTATAGGCATCCTGGTATATTTTCGAATCCTCACCGTAAATCGTTCTCAGGTTTTGAAGATAAGCGGCATAATGCACCCGCTCTTCTTCGTTGCTCATCCCGTCGAGCCCCACATCCTGAAAACGCCTGGCCTGGCTGTTATTATCGAAACCGTTCACGATCGATTGTACCAAGGGAATACGTCCCCAGATCGTCGATTCGATTTTTGAAGTATCCGTTCCCACAGGCAAACCGTTTTCGAACGACTTACGCCCATCTTTCAAAATATCTTCCGACACATCCCCTAAATCAAAATATACATCCCCGCCCCGGTGCTGAGAATTATAAACAAAAGGATCCATCAGCCACATTTCGATATACTGCACATTGGCCGCCTCGAAATCGTTGGTCTGGATACTCCGCATCATACCTCCCCACATCTGTTCGGGGTTTCTCACTTTGCCGTTTCTATCCAATCCCTCCGTCCGGAAATTATAAGGCCCTTTCTCTTCTGGATAGAAAGCCACCGTCAGAGCCGGAACAATATTCACATCGCCCAAAGCCAGGTCTTTATTCGGAAAAATCTCCGTTTGCCGGATCTCCCGCACAAAGTGATTGGAACGCTGCTCTTTATCGTCACGAATATGGGAAGGAGTGGCGGTGGACATTCTGTAAAACAACGGATCGACCACATACCACGCCAGTTTTCCCCGGTTATAGCCATATGCAAGGTTGTTCGTAAGGCTACCTTCCGGGAAGGTATTGTCCTGAGGTGTGGAAGCCAGCTTCCATTGGGTCACCGCTTTCATATCGATAGAAATTTTGCTGCCTTCGAAATCGTCGATATAAGCATTCCCGCCCACCCCTTTCGCCGTTCCCGGCTGGAATTTGGCAAACTCGGTATCGATGGTCAATCTCGATTTTACTTTCGTATTGATAAAAGGCAGCTTGTCCACCAAAGTTGTCAGAAAACCGGACTCTGTATTGTAAGTCGCATTGAATCCCCAGATCGTATTCGAAAGCGGTTCTTCACCGATATTCACTTTATGGGTTAGCGGTTTTTCGTTCATGTGCATGATCGTAGCCCCGACATTCAGCTTATCGTTGAATTTATAATCGAGGTGCGTACCCACCAAAGTCTTGGTCTGCATCCCGAAAGAAGAGCGATCCTCGCTCTTGATCGTAATCGGAGTTCCGGCCTCCAGCAAAGCCTGATTGATAATCTGTACGGTTCCCATGGTGTAATCCACCATATAATCGATATTTTCGGTCAGTTCCACCCCTCCGGCGAGCACTTTCACCGATCCCTGCGATATATCGCCACCTCCTAAAGAAATCTCGGAAGAAGTGGAAGATTTATAGCTGCCTTTCAGGAAAAATTTATTTTTCTCCGAATTTTGTTCCGCTTCGCTCTGTGTCTTTGTGTATAGATCGTCGTACACATATTGCTGGGCCACTCCCGGATTATTGATCTTTTCTGCCAGGTAAGAGCCGAAGGGTTCCAGCACCGGAAACACGATACGTCCCTTGTTGGAATAAACCGTTATCCCCTCGATATAATCGAACTTACCGTCGGGCTTCGCATCCAGCTGCGAATTCAGGCGGTCGAGATTCAATACCGAAAGCAGTATCTTATTATTTATATCTCCGGCAGGCAAATAATTCACTTTCGTCCCGGCCCTATCGTTCTGATAAAGAATATCCAGCACAAAATCTTCGCTACTCAGATTATAAGCCCCAATGTTGTACACATTCTTCATCATCAAATCCCAGGTAGGCAATGCAGGGCTTTGAGTAGTGCTTTTCAACATCTTGACGGCAAGCGTAGAAGGGGCGGCCGGAGCGTTCGAGGTCAATTCCCCCACCGTAAACACCTCCCCCCTCACGGTATATTCATACGAAACGGCCAATACTTCGGACGCACTCAAAGTCGAATTTAAAGAAATATACCCTAACTTCTCGTTCAATACATACTCTGAAGGATCGAGCAAACGAGCGTTCTCCAATTTTTCATAATCTCTTCCGGAAGTCAGCTCCGTCAAAGTAGAAGACACTGTATTAATATCTCGAATCCCCTGATATTTACCGTTCTTTATATAACCATAAAGCGTATTGGCATCGTTATTCGGATAATTTCCCCCATTGGGAGCGAAAAGAGGATTGGAGATATTATTCCGGTTCTCTCCCAAATCGACGAAAGCCACGATATTCCGGGCTTTATCAAAACGGGAACTCTTATTGGTAACCCAAACCTCGATTTTCGTAACGGTTACCCCGCTGTTCACCACCGGAAGATTCCGCAAAGCCGCATCATATTGATCGCGAAAATACTTCGAAAGGAAAAAATGCTTATTGGCCTCGTAATCTAAAGCCGAAACTTCAAACTCTTGCTTTTGCGCCCCTTTTTCCAGCTTTACCACTTTCGATTCTCCCTTTTGCTGTGAAAAAATACCGGAAACCGACAATTTACCGAACTGGAGGTCTGTACGAAATCCCCACAAATTCTGTCCCCCGGTGATCAACGTCCCCGGCAAAGGCAAGGACACGTTTCCTGCTTCCACTTTTTTGACGATATCGTCCTCCTTCCCTTCGTAATTCAATTTCAGCATATTGTCGAAATCGAAACGGGCATCTGTATTGTAAGTCCAGTCCAGATTAATCAGATCACCGATATTCCCGTTAATGCCGAACTGGATTTTTTCGTCGAAATCAAGCGTTGTCGTTTTACGTAAATCCACGGGAAGTGTCGGATTATCGACCTTATTGGTCTTTACGCCCAAAATCAGCTCCACAGACCCCTGTACGCTTAATTTCACCCGGTCTTTCCCAAAAATAGGACTTAAAATTTTATCAAGGAATTGAATTTCCGATATCAGATTTTTAAAATCATACTTATCTCCATCCTTCGTCTGGCGGCGATTATAATCATACATGGTCAGTTTTGACCGCGATTGCAAATATTCCTCCAAAGTCACGGAATAGGGACGCGAATAATGGTATTTCCCTCCCACCAGGCTCATCACTACATAGCGGCGGGAAATAGGATCATACACCACCGTATCTTTCACGTTGGCAGGCTTTTTCAAAAAAAGTGCCGAAGTAGGTAAATCTTCCCGGATCGCATTATCCTGATTCTCGCGGATCGGAAATAAAAGGGTGTCTGCTGCTTCGCTGCCTGCCAAAGACAACGCCAGCATACCCGGATTGGCCGACAGCCGCCCGGACACACAGAAAGCAGAAGTTATTATAAAAAATAATAACAGAATTTTTAACATACACCGTTTTGTTAGAATCGCTTCTCAGAAATAAGCCCTACATCTTATTCCGGACGACCACACACATATACATTCTTCTCCCCCTCTACAATTATTTCCGGTAACTTTATCCCGGAAAGGTGTAAACTTCACACGATTTACACCGTATAAAAAGGCTTTCCTACAATTGTTTCAAAGCCTGTTTGATTAATTCCTCCACATTGGTGATACCACCGCCTGCCACAATCTTATCCAGCACTTTCGAAGCCTGCGCTTTCACAAACCCCAGCATCACTAAAGCCGATAACGCCTCGTCTTTAATAGTATTGCCGGCAAATATTCCGTCTCCACCGGTAATTCCGGCAGTCCCGATCTTATCTTTCAATTCAATAATCACACGTTGGGCTGTTTTTAACCCGATTCCCTTCACACTTTTTATCGCATTTACATTATCTGTCTGTATCGCCCCCACAATCTCGTTCACGGTCATAGAACTCAGCATAACACTGGCCGTATTCGCCCCGACTCCCGAAACCGAAATCAACTGGCGAAAAACAGTCCTTTCCTCTTTGGAAAAAAAGCCGTATAGCAAATGAGCATCTTCCCGCACAATCTGGTGAATATAGAGAAGCACGTTCTTTTCTGTCGAAATATTAGAATATGTATTTATCGAAATATGAATGTAATATCCCACTCCCCCGCAATCGATCACGGCATAAGTCGGAGTAGCCTCTACCAGTATTCCCTTGATGTATTCGTACATAAAAAATCATTTACAGGCGAAAAGCCGGAACAATCCCTTCCGATCGTTCCGGCCTGTTTGCCTTTGTTTATTTAAAACCGATCACTTCCCTCACTTCCCTGATCGTATGCAACGCACTTTCGCGTGCCTTGTCCGCTCCTTCCTTCGCCACCTTATCCATATAATCGGTGTTTGCGGCAAAATCCAGAATCCGTTCACGGATCGGATGAGTAAAATTGATAATATCTTCAGCCAGCTGCTTTTTCAAATCGCCATAACGCACCTGGCAAGTGTTGTATTTCTCATTAAAATAATCATACGTATCGGGCGAAGAAACGATCTGCAACATCTTGAACAGGTTCTCGATCGGTTCGGGCTTCACACTGTTGGGCTCGGTAGGGCCGCTGTCGGTTACCGCTTTCATCACCTTCTTACGAATCGTAGCGGCATCGTCAATCAGATAAATAGCGTTTCCTTCCGATTTTCCCATCTTACCGGACCCGTCCAGTCCCGGCACTTTCACGGCATCCCCCCCGAAAGAATAAGATTCGGGTTCAGGGAAAAGTTCCACCCCGTAAATCGTATTGAAACGGCGTGCAAACTTTCTCGCCATTTCCATGTTCTGCTCCTGATCTTTTCCCACAGGCACTTTATGCGCCTTATGGATTAAAATATCGGCAGCCATCAGCGTAGGATAAGTAAGCAATCCGGCATTTACATTTTCCGGCTGCTTTCTGGCCTTCTCTTTAAACGAAGTGACACGTTGCAACTCTCCCAGATAAGCATTCATATTCAGGAAAAGATACAGCTCCAGCACTTCTTTCACATCGCTCTGCACATATATGGCGGCTTTGTCCGGGTCGATCCCGCAAGCCAGATATTCGGCCAAAATCTTACGCACATTGTTCGTCACATCTCCCGGATGCGGATGGGTGGTCAATGAATGCCAGTTGGCAATAAAGAAAAAACACTTATATTCGTCTTGTAATCGCAGAAAATTCTTTACAGCTCCAAAATAATTACCTAAATGTAAATTCCCGGTAGGTCTGATACCACTTACAACTATCTCCATTTTAACACTTTTATAAATTATTGCACACAAAGATAAGCTTTTATTTAAAACGGCTGAAAAGGAAAACTAATAAATTTGGAATTTAACAGTCGCTGAAACCTTTATCCCCGCTCGATACGAAATCGTCCGGTATCGGCTGCCTTATTTTATCGATTTCCAATCCCATAACGATTAAAAAATACCATTTTTACGCATGTGCTTCGAAGGAATATCCTTTATTCTGCTATCGCTCCGCAAAGAACGGTCTTAGCCCAGGGGGTACGGGGAGAAGAATTACAAGAAAAAATCAAAGCCTGTTTTGATCCGGAAACCTCTGGGGAACAAGAACAAACACAATCGTTCGGTAAAACCGGAAACAGAGGAATCCGGCAATGAATTTCACATTGTTTTCAAATTAATTAAAAAACATTACAATTATTGACTTTATTTATATACATTTGGAACGTAAAAGTATAATCAAAACCTAACACAAAACATGGAAGGATACGAAAGAAAAGAAGGAATGGAAAACGATCGTGAGGAGATTTATTCCAAAGCCGTGAGAGCAGGGAAAAGAACTTATTTTTTCGATGTGAAAGCAACTCGTAATAACGATTATTACCTGACCATTACAGAAAGCAAAAAGAAATTCGATAATGACGGAAATCAAAACTTCGAAAAACACAAAATTTTCTTATACAAAGAAGACTTTGAAAAATTTTCTGAAGGGCTCGACGAAATCATTACTTATATCCAGGCTCTTTTAAAGGGTGAAACTCCGGTTATAGCATCGGAAGAAACTCAACAGAAAAGTGAATTCGATGTAGATTTCGATCAGATTTAAATAAATTTCATGCAATGATAAACCCGGAAAACAATTTTCCGGGTTTCTTTTTACACCTGCATTTCTCATATATTCAATTCATTATCAGGAAACACAAAATAAAATAATCAAAATAAAATCCATCCTTTCGCCAGCCTATCCTATAAAACATCGATTACAAGAAAACAAACGGAGATCGGGCTTTTTATTCTATAATATCACGGATAACGACAGAAGCGATAAAGCAACCGAAAATAGGAGGCATATAAGAGATCGTTCCCACATTGGATTTTTTATTTTGGCTTTCAGCCAGGACAACGGCATTAGGATCGGTAAATTCCGAAGAAAAGACCACCTTCACACCTTTATAGATACCCAGCTTATGCAGCCGTTTACGCAGCATCCGGGCTAAATTGCAATTATAGCTTTTAGAAATATCGGCCACTTCTATTTTAGAAGGATCCAATTTCCCGCCCGATCCCATAGAACTCACTACGGGAAGCCCCAGCTGAACGCTATGATATATCAAAAAGATTTTAGGGGCCAAAGTATCGATTGCATCCACGATATAATCATACCGGGACATTTTCAACACTTCGATCATCCGGTCGTCCCGGATAAAATCGTTTATGACATGCAGTTTCACATCCGGATTAATATTCCTGAAGCGTTCGGCCATTAACTCGGCTTTCGGCTTACCCAGGTTGCAATCCAGGGCCAGCAGCTGTCTGTTTTTATTGGTCAGTTCGACCACATCCCCATCGATAATAGTCATTTCTCCGATCCCCGCCCGGCACAACTGCTCTGCAGCATACGCCCCGACGCCTCCCAATCCGGCCACCAAAACATGAGACCGCTTCAATTTATCCAACTTTTCCTGTCCTAAGAGTAACTCCGTCCTACTCAGCCATTCGCTCATAACTATTATAAATAACGTATAAATTAACCGACATCAGCCACCGGTAATATTTTAGCCCATAGCCGAACGGGGTGCAAAAATAAATATTAAAGCTCAAACGCAAATACTTCTTCGAAATTCGTTTGAACAATCCGCTGTAATTCTTCCACAGGGAGTCCTCTCCTTTCAGCCACTTTTCGGTAAACATCTTCTATCGTGTAATCCGAGTTGTCTGTCTCGATAAACAAGCGGTCGGCAGGGATTTCAGGTAACAATCGATAAACATGCGATTCTTCATTCATCACTTGCCGCCCGGCGGAAATATAAAAACCATGCCGCAGCAGGTCTTGTAAAATTTCCCGCCTGTTATTAAAACCGTGCATAATCCAATTTTTACATGACCGGCATCTGTTATACGCGGCGATCAATTCCGGAACGGCCCGGACACCGTGTATAATCAAAGGCAGACTATAACGCCCGGCAATCTCTGCCTGCCGTTCAAACCACATCAGTTGCTCGTTCATCGGTGTGGGAGAATTTCTATCCAATCCCGCTTCACCGACAGCAACGATTTCCCCCGCTGCCGCTGCCCGCGCGATCTCTGCCAACCTTTGTTCCGTTCCTTTTCCGATATACATCGGGTGAATACCGGCCGAAAAATAAACGATCCCCTCCGTCCCCCGCTCCACTTCACCTAAACAAGGATCGACAATATTGATTCCTGTTCCCGGACGATGGGTGTGTATATTGATCCAATGTGTTTCCATGGCTCTTTGAATTTTTTCCACCGGACAAATCCCATTCCGGCAATCCGGAACAAAGATACGGCTTTCCGCCGGATAAACCAGCCTTATTATTTTATGTCCGATCACTCCGCCCGGCCTGCCTCAACCTTTCCGGCTTCCCGGCATTCGGCATATTCTCTTTCTGGCAGCAACCGGAAAATACAGAAAACTTCTCTATCTCCTCTCCGGACTAATTTGTAAAATACAATATTTCATTGTACTTTTGATAACATAAAAATACAACTCAGCCTAATCACATCAATTAAAACCCAAGCTCATGAAAGGAATTACCTTATCTATTTTACTTTGCCTTTCGGGTATCCTGCAGGCACAGATCTACCCGGTAAATGCCAAATTAGAAAACGAAAAATCATTTTCCATGATTCTCCTCCCCGATCCCCAATCATACACCAAATTTGCAGCCAACCAGCCCATATTCGAAATTATGACACGCTGGACGGCCAATAATCTGGACAAACTGTCTGTAAAAGCCGTTCTTTGTACAGGCGATCTGGTAGAACAAAACGAATGGCCTGTTCCCGATAATGTGAACGGCGACCAGACCAGCACCCAGCAATGGGAAGCCGCTGCCCGTGCCTTCGATTGCCTCGACCACCGGATTCCTTATATTATCTGCACGGGCAACCACGACTATGGCTATGAAAAAGCAGAAAACCGCCTGTGCAATTTCCCTAAATACTTTCCGGCAGAGAAAAATCCATGCTGGAAAAACAGCTTAGTGGCCGTAGCCAAAAATGCTTTCGGTATTCCTACCCTCGAGAATGCCGCTTATGAATTTACAACAGATACCTGGGGAAAAATCTTAGTACTCTCCCTTGAATTTGCCCCGCGCGACGAAATATTGGACTGGGCGAAACGGCTGGCTTCCTCCTCCAAATACAAAAACCACAAAGTCATCGTCCTTACTCACTCGTACATGGAAATCGACGGCAGCATCTTTGAAAAAGAAAATTATAAAATAAATCCCGCCAATTATGGAAAAGCGATTTGGGAAAAACTGATCTATCCCACCCCCAACATCCGGCTACTGCTCTGCGGACATGCCTGCGAAATCACCGACCTGGAAGGCACGGTAAGCTATCGGGAAGACAAGAACATTGCAGGGAAAAACGTAGCCCAAATGATGTTTAACGCGCAAACCGCAGACAAACAATGGTTCGGTAACGGTGGAGACGGCTGGTTGAGAATATTGGAATTTATGCCCGACGGCAAAACAATTCAGGTAAAAACATTCTCGCCCCTGTTCGCCCTGTCGCCTACCACGGCTCAACATGCCTGGAGAACCGCTTCTTACGATCAGTTCGACATTATTCTAAAACCATAAACAAGAACAGGCTATATCAATGGAGATATAGCCTATTCTTATATATCGATTACTTCATGCTATAAAAAACAAACCCTAAAACTTAACCTTCAATTCCTTCCCGGAATAATCTATTTTTCGGGAGATCATTTCAACCTTTCCCTCTTTACCGGGAGAAATAACCTTGATCGTGAAAGTCTGTCGGTCAAATGCAGGTTTAAACGCTCCTCTGGCATCTGCAAAAGTCAGGGCCTTTTGCTTTTCATTCCAATACATATCCACAGCCCTGTATATTCCCTTCTCATACTCATACGTTTCATTGTCGTCTTCGTAAAGAGTAAAGCGGGCGTCATTCCCGGTATAAACCACAATTTCCATTTCACGGTTATCCGTTGCACCGGCATAAGGAGCAGGCTTATCGCGCGGAACGATCGCCCCGGCTTTCACAAATACGGGGATCACATTCAGCAAAGCCTTATAATACACCGTATCTCCTGCCGGATAATATTTATCCGAATGGAAATCAAACCAATATTTTCCCTCATGCCGGGGTAAATAAACCGGGACGGAAACATCGGGATTTTTAATTTTGCCTTCCCGGTCGTAGAACATAGGACGGGTTACGGGATGTACCAGCAAGGATTTCCCAAACATATAACTCCCGGCTTCTCCGAACGTACGTTCATCATCTGTAAAATCCATTACCAGCGGACGCATCATCGTCTCTCCGGAAGAAGTCACCTGCCAGGCATCGGAATAAATATACGACAATAAACTATACCTCAAATCGATCATTTGCAACTGTGCATCGTAATACAAACTTCCCGGCTCTCCGAAATGCCATATTTCACGCGGCACTTCCGTTCCATGAGCCCGGAACATCGGACAAAAGGCTCCGAACTGAAACCAGCGTGTGTATAACTCCAGATAAGCGGAATCCCTCAATCCTTTCTTATATCCGCCTCCGTCGGGATTCCCTTCATCACCTCTAAAATCTCCGATCTCTCCTGCCCCCTGCTTTCCTCCTTTTTCCTGACTGATCACCCGGAAACCACCGATATCGGTTGTCCAATAAGGAAATCCGGTCATACACAAATTTAAACCCGCCGGAATCTGTTTGGCAAACACATCCCACGAAGCATAAATATCTCCCGACCAAGTGGAAGTTCCATACCTCTGCTGCCCGGCAAAAGCCGAACGGGTCAGGATAGATACCCGCTTATCGCTTTGCTGCCTCAAACGGTCGTACATCATCCGGGACAGCACCAGCGAATAGGTATTCAGGTAACGGCTAAACGGTCCGATAGCGGTCATCCCCGCCGATTTCGCCCAATACTCCTGCTTGCTTCGGTACAATCCATCCCTGAACGAAGGCTCGGTCGCATCCATCCACCATGAATCCACTCCCTTGGAATAAAGCCCGTCTTTCAAATAATTCCAAAATATTTTTTGAGCTTCAGAATCGTAAATATCGACCACTTTATATCCTGCCCAGGTAGGCACATCGAATAAAACCCCGGCGGAATCCATTGCCTGATAGATGGCGGTCTTTTTACCGACTCCGGGCCATACGGATACGGTCAGTTTTACATGATATTCCCGGTGTAAACGGTCTATTACTTCCTTGGGACGGGCAAATCTTACCGTATCGAAATTCATACTGTTCCACAACCCCATATCCTCTCCCCAATACTGCCAATCCTGCACAATGTTATCCAAAGGAATACGCCTCTTCCGATATTCGGCAACCACCCCGGTCAATTCGTCAAACGATTTATAGCGTTCTTTCGACATCCAAAACCCGAAAGCCGATTTCGGCTGCATAGGAACTTCGCCTGTCAGGTATCGAAACTCCGCCATCGCATCGCTCATGTCCTTACCGTATATGAAATAATAATTCACTCCGTCCCCGATCTCCGAATCGAACGAAGCAATCCCGTGTTTTTCCGAAAAAATCGTTTTTGAATAATTATCCCAATAAAGAACATAATTCCGGGTAGATAAAAGAACGGGATTGGCAATCTCACGATTGGCATGCACAAGATTTACCACCTTTCCACGGTAGTTAAATACACCGTCCTGATACTGTCCCAAGCCATACACAGCCTCTTTCGGGTCTAATGCAAAACGTTGAATCACCCGGTGAATGTTCTCACCTGCCTCCTGCCCCGCAACAATATCCCGGGAATTTTCTGCCAATATCACCTCACCCGTACCGCGATCGATAAAAGCAATCCGTTTTAAAACCTTGTCATACTCCACGGTCAGCCGGGAAGTCTTTACAAGGACTTTCGTTTTATTCCGGCTTACCCGGAAATCATCGAACCGAAAACAAGAATCGTCCACCACAAGCGACTCCCTTACCTCAGGCACAGATTTCGGGCAGGCCTGAATATGCACGATATGCTTGTCAAGACAAGTGATTATAAGCTGCACAGCTCCTTCGTCGATAACTACTCCTTTATTCTTAACCGTCACCGTATTTTCACCACAGACCGGCAATACCGATAAGAAATAAAACAAACCGATCAATCCATATAAAATTCTCATACCAACGCCATTTTAGCCCAAACTTATTTATTAACATTCCAAATGTAAATAGCATTTTCCAAAATCTCAAGTATAATTTCAGGAAAAACACATAATTTCACAAAGCTCTCACGGATAAAATAGCTCCGGACAACTCACCGGCTATTAAATTTTTCTTTTACCGTAAAAAATAATCAATTTATTCGTATCTTTGCAAAACATACCGAAGGGGCAGACATGGATTTGACAGCGCGAAGAATGGGTATGTAAGCATGTCGGGCGTAGTGAAGCCGGCCCGTAAATCCCGGACGCAAAACTATAATTGGCGAAGAAAATTACGCTCTTGCTGCCTAATCTTTAGAAGATTACTGGCTTAATCGCTGCTCAAGGAGTGGCGACGAGACATCCCGCTGGTGGTTCCCACCTTATTCCGGCCAGCATACGGGGTGCAGTCAATATAGGGTTAGCCTCAGCCTTCTCCGGGCAAAAGGTGAAAATTCAGGAGATAAGCGATAGCTTGGGTGTCACTTTCCGGACTATCGTCGAAAATCAATAAGCGGCTAAGCATGTAGAAAGCATATTGATTCCGTGTTTGGACCAGGGTTCGAAACCCTGCTGCTCCACAAGAAAAGAGAATAAAATTTGAAGTATAAATTTTATTCTCTTTTTATTATACTATAACATATATATTCCCATTCTTTTCTTTTGGTACAGAAAATGATTTAGATTTTTATTAAATATTATTACTTATATTGCGGCTGTAAAATTGAGAAAACCATGAAAAGTGTCGTCGTGCTTATCTCGCTTATTCTTCAACTTAATTTTCTAAGCGCTCAGACAACGCCGGACGCTCTGCGCTTTTCCAGAATAACCGGTACAGGTTCGGCACGCTCTGCAGCGATGGGTGGTGCTTTCGGCGCATTGGGCGGCGACCTGTCCGCCATACACATCAATCCTGCCGGAACAGGCGTTTACCGGAAAGCCGAGGTGTCTTATACTTCCGTTCTCGATTTTTCCCGAACCGATTCCGAAGGGCTGAAAGGGCAAAGCAATGCTTATTTGATAGGCAGTGCAGGATTAGCCAGCGGCACTTATGACGAAAACAACGACTGGCGTTCCTGGGGATTCGGGATCACTTACAATCAATTAGCGAACTTCAATCAACGTACACACCAGCAGGTCGCCGATTCTCCCACTTCACTCACCGACGTGTATGCAGCACGAAGCAAGGGAATATCACCGGAACATCTAAATCTGCTCGGCACGGCATTGTTTTACGATGCGTTTCTGACTTACCGGACGGACGACGGTTCGTATCATTCCATTTTAGAAACGGACGGCGTGACGGCAGAATTAGTAAATCAAAACAAGAGTACCCGGGAAAAAGGTTTCCTGGGAGAACTCGCCTTTTCTTTCGGAACCAATTATCGCGACAAACTTTATCTGGGGGCTCAGATCGGGATGCAAGTGTTAAACTACAAAATGAATTCCTATTATTGTGAAATAGCAGAAGCAGACGCCCCTTCCTTGCTGGATTATTATGATTTCAACGAATACCGGAAACTGGAAGGTGCAGGGATCAATGGAAAGTTGGGCGTGATTTACCGTCCTATTCCTGAATTCCGGTTTGCAGCAGCTTTTCATACTCCCACCTGGTTCGGAGTTGAAAGCACGTTGGAAAATTCCGTTTATTCCCAGTTTACAACAGAAACAGATGCTTCCATCGGCCGGGAGTATCCGGCCTACGAATATATCAGTTCGGGATACGACGGATACAACGATCCCGATATCCTGCGCTTTAGGATGCGCACTCCCTGGCGTGCGGTATTAAGCTTCGGAACAGTGCTCGCCAAAAGGCTGATTCTAAGCGCAGACTATGAATATGTAAACTATACAACGACGAAATATAACAAGCCCCGGAAGTATGCTTACGAGGAATACGAAGAAGACGGGATCGCCGGAGAGGTAGAAGCCTTATCGAAAAGTATGGATTACGCTCCCATAAACCGGGAAATAAAAGAGCGGTACCGTCCAACTCACAATTTCCGGGCAGGGGCAGAACTCAGGCTCACCGGCTTTCTCAGTCTTAGAGGCGGATATACTTATCAGGATAGCCCTTATAAGCAGGCAGGAAAGCAGGGAAAAATTCAGGCGGTTTCAGGCGGTTTCGGATTTAATTACGATATTTTTTTCTGCGACGCTGCTTTTACTCAGAAATTAATGAAAGACCGGTCGCAGTTTTACAATGAAAACGGCATTACGGCTTCTCCTGTGAACAATAAACTAAGAAACAATGAGTTCAAGCTAACGATCGGCGTCAAAATCCCTACTCTGTTTTAAAAAAATCTACACAAGACATTCCAAGCATTTCGATGATAAGAGAACGATTATCGAAGCTCCGGTAAACAAAAGGATTTGGATAAACGTACTAAACAACGAACTTAAATTCCGAAACCATGAATCCGACAAGAATTTTATTATTTACTTTCCTTTTGTGTGCTTCCGTAATGAATGGCTTTGCACAAAAATCCGTTACTTATCAACTCAGTACCCACATGCTGGATATCAGTAAAGGACAACCGGCTCCCGATGTCACCGTCACATTATATAAACTGGACAGTATCATCGGCAACTGGGCACAGGTGACGACCGGAAAGACAGACGGAAACGGACGTATAGCCAACCTGCTCCCTCTGCCCAAAGACAATTCAGGCATTTACAAATTGAAATTTGAAACAGCGCCTTATTTCAAAGCACAAAACCTAAAATCCATTTATCCATACGTAGAAATAGTTTTCCGGATAGAAGGCAAAGGGCATTATCACATCCCCATTACGATGTCGGCAAACGGATATTCGACCTACCGGGGCAATTAAGAACTGAAATACAATCGGTCTTAACCGGGATATTAAAATCCCGATATGAAGCTAACGAATGACATGCCGGTATATCGCCGCCATATCATTTACGCTACTTGCAGACGCGCCATGCCCGTTCATATACTTACAACATTGTAAACCGGCAGCAAAACACCTCTGAAAAAGGCATTAAAACGAACCGTACCGGATCGTTCCTATCTTAAAATAAAATAAAGAAACACAACAAGCGGACACCGAACAGGTTTTATTGTATATATTTACGCCGTAAAGTGCTAAAACCGAGTTTTCAATGGTGAATCGTCCGAACCAAACTTCCCTTCTTCCAAAAATGGAAGAAGCTTTTAAATGTTATTACAGGCCGCTAAATCTTTATGCCCTTCATTATCTTAAGGACGTGGATCATTCTGAAGATATCGTACAGGAATGTTTTGTCGCGTTGTGGGAGAAACTAAATTCCGATACCCTCATCACCGACCTGAAATCTTATCTTTACCGAATGGTTAAAAACCGTTGTATCGATCAATTAAGAAAGGACAATTTCAACGATAGTAACATCCAGGCATCCGATTTGGAAGAAACGGCCTGCGATGAAGAATACCGGGAACGCTCCGAAACGGAAGCACGCCTTTGGACGGCCATCGACACCCTGCCCGAAAAGTGCCGCCAGGCCTTATTGCTGAGTAAACGCGACGGATTAAAATATCAGGAGATCGCCACTCGTATGGGTATTTCGGTCAATACTGTCGAAAGTCATATAAATAAAGCTCTAAAAGTTCTAAGAACAAAAGCCAGGGATATCTATTATTTCTTTTTCGGATAATTTTTTTCAATTTTCGGTAGTGGTATTTTTCTCTATTTCCGTCTTCATGACAAACAAGAGAGAAATATGAAACTAAAAGAAGACGAACATCTGGATTTTGTCCTCCGCTATTATCAGAAAGGCAAACTGGATACCCAAAAAGCTTTCCGGGTATTTCGCAACAAATACACGGCAAACATTTCAATCCGTCCATACAGATATAAATATGCGGTTGCAGCAGCTGTAATCTTAATCATTTCACTTTTCACAGGAGTCTTGTATAAATGGATGCAGCCGTCAGCCGACTGGGTGATCTTGTCATCCGGCAATCAGGTAAAAGAAATCAGGCTTCCGGACAGCACCATCGTAACCTTAGCCCCGGCTTCGTCTATCCGCTACGAAGCAAATACATTTCCGGGCAAACGCGATGTAGAGATGCAAGGCAAGGCTTTCTTTCAGGTAAAGCGAAATCCGCAATTTCCTTTTTCTGTAAAAAACGACCGGGCTATTGTCAAAGTGCTCGGAACAAAATTCCAGCTGGCGCATACCAATTCGGCGACAAGCGTATGGGTACAATCCGGAAAAGTTTCATTTTCCTGTTCAGAGGGTCGGGAAAGCCTGGTTCTTACCCAAGGCATGAGTGCAATACTCGCCTCCCATTCTCTTATTCCTGAACGGATCGAACAGAAAATGCCGAACATCACAGCGTGGCAATCGGGATATTTTGTGTATGACAATACACCGTTGGAGACGGTACTCCGGGAACTCTCCCACTATTACGGGGTTAAACTTTCTGCGACCGAAAAATCAAAATCTCTTACAGGACGCTTTCCGACAGACAATCTGGATGAGATTATCGAAATTATAGAATCAACCCTGGGGATTAAAATAGAAAAGTCGTTTAACTAATTGATTAAAACAATGAAAATGAAAAGACTGCTGGCAGGCATAACGCTTATCGGCTTGATCGTGGTGTGTCCTATTCGACATTTGCAGGCGCAAAATAAGGAAACAGCAACACTTAAAGAGCTCATGAAGCGGATAGAACTCCAAGAAGGCGTTAGCTTTATCTACGAATCGTCCCTCCGGGTTAATGTACCTTACAACGGCAAAACCATGGATACGCTTCCGCTAAAAGAATCTTTGGAAAACTTATTCAAAGATACGGGTGTATCCTGGAAAATGAAAGGAAATTACATTATCCTGAACGAAACGAAAAAGCACTTCACCCTGAATGGCTATGTTTATCAGAAGAACGGGGAATCACTGATCAATGCCACGTTGATCGATCGCGAAAGCGGTAAAGGGACATTGACCAATACATACGGTTATTATAGCTTTACCCTGCCCCAGGGGGAACATTCGATTCGATTTTCCTATGTCGGATTCAAAGATACAGTTCTGACCGTGTATCTGGATCGAAATCTCACGCAAAATATTTATCTGCCGGATTTACCTCCCCTTCAGGAAGTAGTTGTAGAGAGCGATTTGAATTCACCTATACATACGACACAAACCGGAAAGACCACTTTAAGCAAGCAAGACCTGAATACGGAATTCGCCGTGCTGAGCTCTCCCGATCTGGTAAAATCCCTACAAATGCTGCCGGGTGTAACTTCGGGAACGGAATTGATTTCCGGCTTATACGTACACGGTGGAAACAACGATGGGAATCTCTTTTTACTGGACGGTAATCCCCTTTATCAGGTGAATCATCTGGGCGGTATATTTTCCGCTTTCAATACCGATATTATAAAGACGGTGGATTTTTACAAAAGCGGGTTCCCCGCCCGTTACGGAGGACGGTTATCCTCTATTGTAGATGTACGTACGAACGACGGCGATATGCAGGCTTTCCACGGCACTTTTTCAATCGGACTGCTGGACGGCAGAGTACAATTGGAAGGCCCTATCGTAAAAAACAAGACCTCGTTTAATATTGCCATGCGCCGCAGTTGGGCAGACCTGTTTACCGCTACGGCTTTCGGACTACGCAACCTGAGTAAAAAGCACGATCATTTGAACGGACGTTATTCTTTTCAGGATATCAACGCTAAAGTGACTCACCGTTTTTCAAACCAAAGCCGCCTTTACCTGAGCTTTTATTCGGGAAACGATTATATGAAAATCCGTAATAAATCCTCAGAAGAAAAAAGCATTCGTGATGAAAAAGAAGAGAAAGACCAAAAATTCAAATTGAAATGGGGAAACATCACCACATCGTTAAATTGGAATTACGTTTTTTCTCCCAAATTATTTTCCAACCTAACCGCAGTATATTCCAAAAATAAATCAAACTATATTTACTACAAAGACTACCGCCTTTATGACGAAAACGGAAGAGAAAAAGAAGTCAATCATACAAAGGCCAGCATCTATTCGTCGATCAACGATATCGGTTACCGTATGGAATTCGATTACCACCCGTCCACTCTTCACCGAATCCGTTTCGGATCGAACTACCTGCATCATTCTTTCCGGCCGCAAAATAATTTTACCAATGATATTACGGGAACAAAAGACGACCGACCGGATACGCTTACCCAAAACACCTCCCGTTCCTATAATGGAAATGAAGTTACGGTTTACGCAGAAGACGATATCACCCTACTACCGAATATGAAAGTAAATCTGGGTGTACATTACACGCTTTTCAACATCCAAAATAAAAATTATCATTCCATCGAGCCCCGGGTTGCCGTACAGATCGGAGTGAGTAAGGATATGTCTATAAAATTTTCTTATGTAGAAATGAGCCAGTTTGTACATCAGCTTTCCAATACTTACCTGAATCTGCCTACCGACTACTGGGTTCCTACTACCCCCAAAATACGTCCGATGCGTTCCCGGCAATTGGCTGCAGGATTCTATGCCCATCCGACTCGCCAGTTACGGTTTGCCGTAGAAGGATTCTACAAAACGATGAGTCGTTTGATTGAATATAACGGAGGAAATTCCTTAACCCCTTCCATAGATAATTGGGAAGATTTAGTGCTAACCGGAAAAGGCAGAGCCTACGGGGCCGAATTCTCTTTTGCCTATACAGACAAGAAAACTTCTGCGGAACTTGCTTATACTTTGTCCTGGAGCGAAAGAAAATTCCCAAATCTCAATAGGGACAATTGGTATCCCGCTAATTTCGATAACCGTCACAAATTAAACATCACGGCACGTCATAAATTCACACCCAAAATCGAACTATACGCAGGCTGGACATTCCACACCGGCTACCGCGCCACGGTGGCGACACAAAAGGTGGAAAAACCTGTCGTTCTACCCGGCGGAGGCATTAGACCGGATTTAGAATGGGTATATGAAAAACCCAATAATTTAGTATTGCCGCCTTATCACCGCCTCGACGTCGGAATAAATTTCCGCCGAATCACCAAGCGGGGATTCGAGCGTACCTGGAATGTCAGTATTTACAACACTTATTGCCGGATGAATCCTCTTTATGCCGAAATAATCCGGAACGGAGAGACAGGTTTTATCGGTAAAGCGACCGGAGTTTTTCCCATCATTCCCTCATTTAGTTATACCCTTAAATTTTAAAGATATGAGAAAAATTATCTATCTGTCGATACTTGCCTTTTGTGGCGCATGTTCTTATCATTTCGATATTGAAGAAACGAGAGAAAATCCCAAATTGGTAATCTATTCCTTTCCCGGCAATCAGGATACGACGTTTATTCAGGTTTCTAAAAGCATACCCGTGGGCGGGAACCGAGACCAACAGACTGCATTGTCCGATGCAAAAATCACATTTTGTGTAAACGGTAAAGAAAAAGAGGTTCAATATGCCGAAAAAGGTTCGACCTCTATCCCCCAAGCCTGCTATTATGCGTTAGGGAAATTCTATCCCGGCGACCGGATCGAAATAAAGGCCGAAGCCGAAAATTTACCGGCAGTATCTTCACGGACTGAAATTCCGGCTTTTTTTCCATTAAAGCAATTCAACCTGGTCAAAAAGTTAGACATCTATGGAAAGAAGATTATTCAATTCCAAATTTCTCTTCAAGACGATCCTTCCGAAACAAATTACTATGGTGTTATCATAGAAAAAATGTCAAGCTATGACGACGGGTGTCGTATAAGCACTTTGTCATTATTAGACACAGAAGAAGAACCTTTAGTGCATCAGACAGGAGCTTTGGACGATCTTTTATTGGGTGATAGCTATGATAGCTACTTTGGGATGTATATCTTCTCAGACAACAAGATCAACGGCAAGGAATACACTCTTCGCCTGAATGATAATAACTCTTATCAACCGAATAGTGATTCTCCTGATGGAACAAGGTGGAGTCGCTTTTATTATCGGGTCACAGTCTTAGGACTTTCGGCCGACTATTACCTATATGCCAAAAATATATTAGATTTGAGAAACAATGAGCTGGGAAGATACGGACTATCCCCCATACGTCCCACTTATACGAATATCCAAAACGGCCTGGGGCTCCTGGGCGGCTACTCGATGGGGCAATCGGAATGGCTGGGGAATATATAGCGCAAGCCTGCCTCAGAGAACGACAAGCCTGAATTCGATATGAATTCAGGCTTTATTATTATCTCCAGGAATAAAACGCTTACAGCTATTTCAAATCTTGATTTTCAATTTCTGTCCCGGCTTGATACCTTTGACGTCGCTTTCACTGATACCGTTCCACTTCATAATATCCCGGTTGGAAACCCCCGGATATTTTTTAGCGATACCCCAAAGATTTTCCCCTTTACGCACAACATGATAAACAAATTCTCCGTCTATGGTTTCAACCCTCGGTGCCGATACCTGGTTAGATTCTTTTCCTGCATAAGTAGCGTTATTCTTATATTGCGCCGCTTTCTTTTCGGGTACATAAAGCACCAATTTCTGCCCCGGACGGATCGTCATACGTTTGTTCAGGTTATTCCAGTATTTCAAGTCCACAGTCCTTACGCCAAATTTCTGGGCTATCGCACCCGGAACATCCCCCGATTTCACGGTATATACCAAACGGGCGCGCCCTTCCGTCCCTAAAGCTTTGGCATGTACTTTAAACCGTTGGTTAGGATCGGCGGTACGGTCGGAATCATTAAAATATTTAGAACGGTCACAGGCAAAAATCGTATCCTGGTTATCGATAAAAGCATTTACATGATTGTAAGGCATTTTCAAGGCATAACTTTTACCGAACCCTGCCGGGATAATATCCGCCCGGTATTGAGGATTTAAATCTCTCAATTCCTCCACCGACAAATCCAGGTTTTTAGCGATCTGGTCGAAATGAAGGGCTTCGCTCACCATGATACTATCGCACATGGTCGGCAAATTGGACTCGAGAGGATAAATTCCGTGTTGTTTGTAATAATTGAAAGTATAGACCGCAGCAATAAAAATCGGCACATATCCCCGGGTTTCGCTGGGTAAATGATAATAAATGTCCCAATAATTTTTCTTACCACCGGAACGGCGGATCGCTTTATTCACATTCCCCGGTCCGCAATTATAAGCGGCAATCACCAAAATCCAGTCCTCATAAATTCCATACAGGTCGCTCAGATATTTTACGGCAGCCTGAGTAGAAAGAACGGGATCGCGTCTTTCATCGATATAAGAATTGATTTCCAGCTTATACATTTTCCCGGTGGAATACATGAATTGCCACAAACCGCAAGCACCCGCCCTCGATAAAGCTTTAGGATTCAAGGCGCTTTCGATAATAGGCAAGTATTTCAACTCCATAGGCAGACAAGCAGCATCCAATGCCTGTTCGAAAATAGGGAAATAATATTCCGATGCTCCCAGCATAGCGGCCACCTGCGAACGCCTTTTCACCGTATAAAGCTCGATATAATTTTTTACGATCCCATTGTAAGATAACGGAACGGCCGATTGCAAAGAATCTAAACGAAGCAGGTAGATCGAGTCGTCACAGGGAACGGCCATATTCCGGTTAGCCAGCATATAAGCCGAATCCGCATATTCCACACTATCCCGGCGGCTGGCATACCAGGAATTGTAATAATAATCCAATCTCTCAATAAAAGATTCCGGAATAGAATCTTCCAGCACCCTCTCCTCACTGGTGACCTCCTGGTCGTTTATCGAATCCCTGCCGACGTTCGCGCCCCAAATGTCACTGACCGTAAAGGCGAGCAAGGCTAATATTAAAAATCGTATCATCACTAAACAATTAAAAATTAATGGTTAAACTAAAACCGATCGTCCCCCCGGTGAGCGGACTATAACTTGAAGTAGGACGCAAGTTAAAACTTAAATCCTCGTCGATCTCGAAATCATAGAAATGGGCATATACCGTGGCATCGATGATATTGATCGCATAAATAGCAGCCATCACGATATAACACAAATCCCGGTTACGCTTAAAAGACGTCTTCCGGTTGCTCAACGTGTTTTTAAACCACTGCTGTCCCGCCCCGGTTTGTAAATAGGGATCGGTTTCCACGTCAAAACCTTTCGGAATTTTATCCCACGCAGGATTTTCCGGATAAGGCGTGTTCGGATCTTTCACTTTTTCTTCCAAATACTGCGAATACTCGACAAAAGCATCCTTATATTCCCGAAAACGCTTATTGTTCCAGATAATACCGTATAAATCGGCTGCAATTCCCCCATACAACACAGGGACTTTCCACCATTGCCCGTTGTATATTTGTCCCGACCCGGGAAGAGCCATAGCCATCAAGGTGGCTTTATGAGGTGAATGAGGCTTCTTTACAATCTTCTCTACCGTTATGACCGAATCACCGACAGTCTCAACGCGAACCGTATCCCGGTTTTCCCAGCCGGCCGCCTGCACCTGCCCTAACCACAATACGATAGGAAAGATAAAAATCAGCTTTTTCAAAATATTCTCCACATTCACTCGTTTCTCATTCGACTTTATCCAGCAATTCAATGATTTTTTCCAATTCCTCGTCGGAACGGAAAGCGATCACGATTTTCCCTTTACCGTTTTCGTTCCGTTTCAATTCTACTTTCGTATCGAAACAACGGGACAAATGTTTCTGCAATTCGATATAATCCCCGATTTCATTTGTCTTTTTCGGCTTTTCAACCACAGGTTCAGGCACGGGTTCCGGTTCCGGCTGCGGATTCGAAAGCTCACGTACGATCTCTTCCACCTTGCGAACCGAAAAATCGTATTTCAATATCTGCTCGAAGATCATAAATTGTGTATCCGGGTCCTCGATACTGATAATTGCACGGGCATGTCCCATACTGATTTTCTTATCCCGGATAGCCAATTGTATTTGTGCCGGTAATTTCAGCAAACGCAAATAATTGGCAATGGTGGCTCTTTTCTTTCCCACCCTTTCGCTCAGGGCGTCCTGGGTAAGCTGGCACTCGTCGATCAAACGTTGGTAACTGATCGCCACCTCGATCGCATTCAAATCTTCCCGCTGGATATTTTCGATTAACGCCAACTCCAGCAAACTGTCGTCTTCCGTTTTTCGGATATAAGCAGGAATTGTCGTCAAACCTGCCAATTTAGAAGCCCGGTAGCGACGTTCACCTGCAATGATTTCATATTTCCCGCCTTCAACCGTCCTCACCGTAATCGGCTGCACGATTCCTATCGATTTGATAGAAGCCGCCAGTTCATTCAAAGCTTCTTCGTCAAACTCCGTTCTCGGCTGAAAAGGGTTGGGGCGTATATCTGCCAGGTTCAATTCCTGCATAGCCGAAACAACCACCTCTCTGGGCTGAGGTTCCTCGGCAGCATCGGCAATCAGGGCTCCCAATCCCCGTCCTAACACATTCTTTTTTCCCATATAGCGTATTACTCTTGATTTCTTTTCAACAATTCCTGTGCCAACTGCATATAATCCTCTGAACCACGGCAAATTGCATCATACAATATCGCAGGTTGCCCGAACCCGGGAGCCTCTGCCAGCTTCGTATTCCGGTTTATCAGTGTTTCGAACACCATTTCCTGGAAATTCTTACGCACTTCTTCCACCACCTGATTAGACAAACGCAAACGGGCATCGTACATGGTCAGTAAAAAACCTTCGATTTCCAACTCTGTATTCAGCCGTTTCTGAATCAGCTTCACGGTATTCAACAACTTACCCAATCCTTCCAATGCAAAATATTCGCATTGTACGGGAATAATCACAGAATCGGCTGTCGTCAGGGAATTTACGGTAATCAACCCCAACGAGGGCGAACAGTCGATCAAAATATAATCATACTTATCCTGAAGGGGGGTAAGTGCTTTTTTTAATATATTTTCACGGTCGGGCATATTCATCATATCTACTTCCGCACCCACCAGATTTATATTCGAAGGTAATAAAAATAAACGGTCAATCTCTGTTGTCAATATCGCTTTTTCGGCTTCCAATCCATCCACAAGACACTCATAAATAGTCGAATCGCCTAATTTTTGTACATCATATCCTAAGCCGGACGTAGCATTCCCCTGCGGATCCGCATCTACCAATAAAATTTTTTTTTCCAATACTGCCAGGCTGGCAGCCAAGTTTACAGACGTTGTCGTCTTTCCTACACCACCCTTTTGATTAGCAATTGCAATAATCTTAGACATAAATACCCATTTTATGATTATGTGGTAAAAGTACAATTAAAAAGTTTATCCGCCTGAATTTTACCTTTAATTTTAATAACAAAACGACCTTTTTTACTAACAATCTGAAATACTCAACTGTTTATCAACAAAATACAAAGCCTCGCCGTTCGTTTCCATTTTTCATCTCCCTCTTTTCGTTTTTCCCTCACATTATATTACTTTTATGCCCTGAACTCAAATAATCGGGCTACGGTTAAGTTTGTGTAAAAATTACAATCATGTTATTGGCGATTCAATTCCTACATCCTATATTTTTATATGGGCTTTTTGCCCTTGTGATACCTATTGTCCTGCATTTATTCAGTTTCAAAAAATATAAAAAAGTATATTTCAGCAATTTCAATTTTCTGGCCTCCCTCCAGCAGCAAAAGAAGAACAGTTCCAAATTAAAAAATCTTTTATTGCTTTTTTTACGGTTATTGGTTCTGGCCTCTATCGTAATTGCTTTTGCAACGCCATACGTCATTCCTGAAAAAACGACTTCCCGGGTGGAAAAAAGTTCAAAAATCATCATCTACACGGATAATTCTTTTTCCATGTCGAACACGGGTACGAAAGGCAGTTTGCTGGAAGAAGCCAAAAAACACCTGTTCGATATTATAAACGCTTATCCGGCAGGGACAAGCTTTGTTCTACTGAACAACGACGAAGCCAATAACACTCCCCTTACAAAAGATCAGGCAATCACTTTATTGCCCGGTATAAAGGCAACGGCAAATTCGAAAAAAATTTCCGAAATATTGAAAGAAGCCCGGGAAATAGCCGCAGGCCAACATTCCACGCTGTTTATCCTTTCGGATTTTCAGAAAAAAAATTGTGATTTCCAAAGTATTCAGCCGGATTCGACTTTGGAAAAAGTGTTATTGGTGCTCAGCCCTGAAAATCGGAACAACCTGTATATAAAAGATGTGAAGTTCGACCAGGCTTTTCACAAAAAGGATCAGGCCGATAAGGTCACGATCACATTGGTCAATGCTTCCGGCAAAGAATATAACAACGTCCCTCTCAGCCTGACGATCAACGATAAAAAGAAGAGCCTGAATAAAATCAATATTCCCGCCAACGGCGAAAAACAAGTCGAGATCAATTATCAAAACACGGAAGACGGTTTTTACAAGGGAATTGTCGAAATTTCCGATTTTCCGGTACTATTCGACAACAAATTTTATTTCAGCTACGGCATCGAGGACAAAGCCGCCATTCTATGTATCGAACAAAACGGCCGTAACCCTTACTTTCAGAAATTATTTGCCGATTCGGCCACATTCTCATATACTTACCGGAATGTAAATCAAACGGTGAATATGAATTTCAACCGTTATAACCTGATTATTCTCGACCGGATCGGAACCATTTCCTCCGGCCTTGGAAGCGCCCTTGAAAATTATGTGCAAAACGGTGGAAATCTTTTTGTAATTCCGGGTTCTCCCAATACCGTAACGGCATTAAACCGCTTATGCCAGCAAATGCATGCGCCGCTGTTGGGAAGTCCCGACACCGGCAGTACAATTGCAACCATCGAAACCCAGGCAGCCATTTTCCGGGATGTATTCGAAAAAGAAGAAAAGAACCCGCAACTACCTCATGCCAAACACTTCTATCATTTAACGAATACAGGAAACAGCGAAAAGCTGCTGACCGACAAAAAAGGGTTTACCGTATTGGCAGCCCAAACTTTCGGCAAGGGGAGCCTATACCTTTCCGCTTTCGATTACTCTCCGGATAACAGCGACATGGTCTATCACCCTTTGTTCGTCCCCCTGATGGTGAATATGGCATCGAATATGAATTCAGCCCTGAACACTTCCTATTTTCTAAATTCAGATAAGCCTGTGATCCTGAACAATAAAATTGTTCCGGACAATGCCCGGCTCCGGATTGTAAATTCAGACCGCGACTTTGAATTTATCCCCGAATCCCGAAAAGATTTCAGCGGTAACCTGATTCTATCGAATGCCAAAGAAATCCGTGATGCCGGTTTATATGAAGTGGAACAGGACGGTAAAATCGTAGATGTACTGGCCTACAATTACAACCGGGACGAATCGCAAATGGAGTTTTGCGGAGAAGAAATCCTTCGCAAACAATTCCCGGAAGCCCGGACCGAAAATATAAAAAGCACTCAGCTTAACCGGAACAGTGAACTCGTAAAAGAAATCGTTCTGGAAGATAATAACCGATACCTTACCTTTTGGTTCCTGCTTCTGGCCATCATGGCTCTATTGCTGGAACAGACGGTATGGAAAAAAAGATTGATGTGACAACAGCGCAAGAAATTACAGAAATATTAAAAGCTTTAGGCAATCCTGACAAAGCGAAACATTTAGCTCGTTTTTTTAAAACAGGAAAAGGACAATACGGAGAAGGCGACTTGTTTATAGGTATCACAGTTCCCGAACAAAGGGCCATCGCCAAAAAATACATAGATACGGACTTCGAAAACCTGAACGAACTGCTTAGTTCGCCCTATCACGAAATAAGGCTGACCGCTTTACTGATCGTGGTATATAAATTCGAAAAGACCAAGTCTTCCGATCTGCGTTCCCAATGTGTGGATTTCTATCTTAGTCACACCCGTTACATCAACAACTGGGACCTGGTAGATCTGACTTGTTATAAATTATTGGGGGTATGGCTGGAGGACAAAGACCGTTCCCAGCTTCATGCCTGGGCGGCAAGCGGCAATCTATGGGAACAGCGGATTGCCATCGTCACCTGCATGCACTTCGTTCACCGGAAAGATTTTTCCGATTTCCTGACCATCGCCGATCTCTTACTGCATCATTCACACGACTTGATCCATAAGGCTATCGGCTGGCTACTCCGGGAAGTCGGAAAAAAAGACAAAGAAACTCTGGTCGCTTTTCTTTCCACCCGCTATCGGACCATGCCCCGGACCATGCTGCGCTATGCCATAGAACGTTTCCCGGAAGAAGAACGTAAAGCTTACCTGGCATCGGAAATTTAAAATAACGCTTCCGGTCGTTGGAAAAAATGTCCTTCATGGATATATTTGTAAACCGATATATTAATTCATTATGATAAGTTATTTACAGGTCGATAATCTGAGTAAGCGTTTTGGAGAACAAATTTTGTTCGAGGGGATTTCATTCGGCATCGGAAAAGGGCAAAAAGTAGCTCTAATTGCCAAAAACGGAATGGGAAAATCCACTTTATTGCGCATCATCGCCGGAAAAGATTCCCCGGAAAGCGGGAGTGTTATTTTTCGCAACGACATCACAGTCGGCTATCTGGACCAGGATCCCCAATTAGAACCCGAAAACACCGTATTTGAAGAAGTTTTCAATTCCGATTCCCCGGTATTGAGCCTGATAAAAGCCTATGAAGAAGCCGTAGCAAGTGACGATTCGGCTGCTCTCGAAAAATTAATTCCCGAAATGGACATCCACTCCGCCTGGGATTACGAGAATACGATCAAACAAATATTATCGGAATTAAAAATCGCTACATACAATAAAAAAATAAGCACTCTTTCAGGAGGTCAAAAAAAACGGGTTGGCTTAGCTAAGGTCTTGATCAGCAATCCCGATTTCTTAATTCTCGATGAACCGACCAACCACTTGGACATCGAAATGACCGAATGGCTGGAAGAATATCTGGAAAAGTCGAACGCCACCTTACTAATGGTCACCCACGACCGTTATTTTCTCGACCGGGTTTGTAACCAGATCATCGAAATCGATGATTTCGGGTTATATAGCTATAACGGCAACTATTCCTACTACCTGGAAAAACGTGAAGAACGGGTAGAGAACCGGAATGCCCTGATCGATAAAGCCAAAAACCTGCTCCGTACCGAACAGGAATGGATGCGCCGGATGCCTCAGGCACGAAGCCATAAAGCTCAATACAGAATAGATAATTTCTATAAACTTCAAGAAGTTGCCTCCCAAAACACCGATGAGAAAAAATTGGAACTGGACATCAAGGGGCAACGGCTGGGAAAAAAGATTCTGGAACTGGAACACGTAAATAAAAGTTTCGACGGGCATTGCGTGCTACGTGACTTTTCTTATAAATTCGTTCGGGGAGAAAAAATCGGTATCATTGGAAAAAACGGTGTCGGTAAATCCACCTTTTTAAACATCATCACTCAAAATCTGCAACCCGACAGCGGAACCATCGAAATCGGAGAAACGGTGGTGTACGGTTATTATAAACAATCGGGCATACAATTCAGGGACGATGACCGGGTGATCGATATAGTAAAGAACATTGCAGAAAGAATCGATCTCGGTAACGGGCGGATCATGTCCGCCTCACAATTTCTGGAATATTTCATGTTTACCGACAAGCAGCAATATTCTTTGGTCGGGAAATTAAGCGGAGGCGAAAGGCGGAGATTGTACTTATTGACCGTATTGATGAAGAATCCGAACTTCCTGATTCTCGACGAGCCGACAAACGACCTGGATATCGTCACCCTGAATGTACTGGAAGATTATCTGAAAAGTTTTCGGGGTTGCCTGCTGATCGTATCGCACGACCGTTTTTTCACAGATAAAGTGGTCGATCGGATATTTGCCTTCGAAGGAGACGGAATTATCAAAGATTTCCCCGGAAATTATACCATATATAAAAATCAAAAAGAAGAACAGGCGGAAAAGGAACAAAAGGAAAAGAAAGAGAATGTAGAAAAAAAAGAACCTAAAAATGTTCCGGCCTCAAAAGAAAAAAAACGTAAACTAACGTTCAAAGAACGTCAGGAAATGGAGCAACTGGAAAAAGACATGGACCATCTGAACAACGAAAAAGCAGAGATTGAAAATGCCCTGAATTCCGGCTCTTTAGCTCCGGCAGAACTTTTAGAAAAGTCGCAACGCATCGCAGCTATCATCGATCTGCTGGACGAAAAAGAAATGCGCTGGCTGGAATTAAGCGAAATCGGATAAGCAATCCTTTGGCGTAAAAAGAAGGCTATATAGAAAAAGAGGTAACCATACACTTGTAGGCTACACATGATCCATACAGGAAAACCACAGAAAGCCATGATAAAGAAAGCAATAACCGATTTTCTGAATCGATACCGGATTCCCCAGGATGCCGGATTTATAATCGCGGTAAGCGGAGGAGCCGACTCGATCACTCTTTTGCATGCTTTCAAATACCTCAATTTGAAAATTCTGGCCTTGCATTGTAATTTCGGACTAAGAGGCAAAGAGTCCGATATGGACGAGCAATTCGTGAAACGGTTTTGCGACACGTACGGTATTGCACTCAGCGTAAAAAAATTCAATACGACCGCCTATGCCAAAGAAAAAGGCATCAGCATAGAAATGGCCGCCAGGGAGTTGCGTTACAACTGGTTTGAAGATATGAAAGTCAGTAAAAAAATGGACTACATTGTTGTGGGACATCATGCCGACGATCTGTCCGAAACTTTTTTCATCAATATATGCCGGGGCACAGGCATAAAGGGACTGACGGGAATAAAACCCGTTCATGGCGATATTCTCCGACCACTGTTAGCTTTCCCCCGTACGGATATTTTAAAATATATCGAGGATCATCAATTAGGATACCGTACCGATTCCACGAACAATTCGATGGATTATGTCCGCAACCGGATTCGTCATCAGGTCATCCCTGTATTTAAAGACATCAATCCCGGTTTCCGTGAAACCATGGAGGAAAACTGTGAGATACTGAAAGAAACCGAGGCTATTTTCCGCTATGGCATCCAACAACTGCAACAACAGGTTACGACCCGTGAAGAGGACGAACTCCTGATCGATATCGAAAAAACGCTTGCGACTCCCGCTCCCTATACCCTATTGTATGAAACGTTACGGCCTTTGGGCTTTAACAAAACTCAAATCCGCGACATTCTGAACACACAAAATGCAACGCCGGGGAAACAATTCATTGCGGGAAAATACATGCTGACCAAAGGCCGCCGCTATTGGCGGCTCTTTAACTGGGAACAACATCCAGCCATCCGGATCGTAGTGGAACAAGCCGGAGAATACGGAATAAACAACAGAACTTACCGTTTTACTTCATTCCCATTGTCCCCGGATTTCACAATTCCTCCGAACCCGGCGATTGCCTGCTTCGATGCCGACAAAATTAAATTTCCCTTATTTATCCGCAGCTGGCAGGCAGGAGATTATTTTTGTCCCATCGGCATGAAAAAAAGTAAAAAGAAAATAAGCGATTTTTTCACCGACCAAAAGTTCAATGCCAAACAAAAAAAAGATTGTCTTCTTCTGGAATCGGACGGTAAAATCGCCTGGGTGATAGAACACCGGCTCGACGAGCGTTTTAAAATCACATCCTTCACCAAACGTGTTCTGCAAATAGAGATTATAAAGGCATAATCTAAAAGGTAAAACCGAAAGATAAAGTAAAAAGAGACCTTACGGTCTCTTTTTAACACACTAACAATAAATTTACTACACTTACAAAACTATATAATTTCTATATCTCACAACAAAGATATACAACTAAAACGTTTGCGCAAACTTTTTTGAAAGAAAAATTCATCATCTGCTTACATTCTTTCCAAAATGCCAGGCATTACGTAATAATCTGCTCAAAAATCGGCTTTTCGATAATTTTTCCGAATCTTAGCCGGGTAATTCAATTTTTATATTTACATTTGTAAGAATTATAAAGGAAAGGACTTAAATTATTTCAACCCTTTGTTTACTATGAAAACAAAAAAACTACTTATCTATATCTTAGTTTGTACTTTCATTGCAGGTTTATTTTCTTCCTGCGCTATTGATAAAAAATGCCCTGCTTATTCTCACGTCACTTCGGCAACAACGGATATTCCTGCTTAAGTGAAATCGTTTGAGTGCTTTTTTTGCGCAGTTTTAATTTCCAAATGCAACAAATAAGCAGCTTTATTATAACTTTGAAGTGAAATTTTGAATCATTAATAACCTTAAAAAATAACGAAAATGTCAAAGATTAAAGTTGGTATCAACGGATTCGGCCGTATCGGTCGTTTGGTTTTCCGTGCAGCAATGACCAGAAACGATATTGAAATCGTAGGAATTAACGACCTTATCGATGTTGATTACATGGTATATATGCTGAAATACGACACCATGCACGGTCGTTTCAACGGAACTGCTGAAGCTAAAGACGGTAAATTAATCGTAAACGGTCAGGCTATCCGTGTAACTGCAGAAAAAGATCCTGCAAACCTGAAATGGAATGAAGTCGGTGCTGAATATGTTGTTGAATCGACCGGTCTTTTCCTGACCAAAGAAAAAGCAGAAGCTCATATCAAAGCCGGTGCAAAACGGGTTGTACTGTCTGCTCCTTCTAAAGACGATACCCCTATGTTCGTAATGGGTGTAAACAACAAAAAATACGCCGGAGAAACTATCGTTTCTAACGCTTCTTGTACAACAAACTGTTTGGCTCCGCTGACTAAAGTGATCAATGACAAATTCGGTGTTATCGAAGGTTTGATGACCACTGTACACTCAACGACAGCTACACAGAAAACCGTAGATGGTCCTTCTATGAAAGACTGGAGAGGCGGACGTGCCGCTGCCGGCAACATTATCCCGTCTTCTACCGGTGCTGCTAAAGCTGTAGGTAAAGTTATCCCTGAATTGAACGGAAAACTGACCGGTATGTCATTCCGCGTTCCGACATTGGATGTTTCTGTTGTCGATGTTACTTTCCGTCTGGCTAAAGAAGCTTCTTACGACGAAATCAAAGCTGCTATCAAAGAAGCTTCCGAAGGTGAAATGAAAGGTATCCTCGGATATACCGAAGAAGAAGTTGTTTCTTCCGACTTCCTGGGCGATGCACGTACTTCTATCTTCGACGCAAAAGCCGGAATCGCTTTGAATAAAAATTTCGTTAAATTGGTATCTTGGTACGATAACGAATGGGGATATTCAAACAAAGTTCTTGAATTGATCGTTCACATGAATACTGTAAAATAATCAGTAACCATAGATTTAAATGCCGTCCCGCAGGGCGGCATTTTTTTATCGATACCTCATCGGTTTCCTGCAAGGGTAACCATCACAACCGGATTTTATATATCGGCACAACAGAAACCTAAAACTATCCTGATTTTATTTTTACTGCCTAGGCTCCAGAAAATAACTTCGACGAATTATTATCGACAATAAAGAAAACGATTAACAGTCCTCTCTACAAACCATACATATACGAAATGCAATATAAAGAGTATGAAAACATATTATTCACCGTCATTTCACTATTAACGGGATTGGGCATCGTTTATTACTACTCATCATCGCTGCCCGATTTCGACATAGGTTTTAACGAAGCGTTTACAACCGCTATATGCGGAATGCTGGCATTCGTATTGTGGGGTATCCTGTCATACCTTTTTCACTTCATCGGGAAACAGGTGAGCGACACCCGGAAAAGCCGTCCGATAAAGATTGCCGCCATGCTGATTTACTGGCTTATCGTGTGGGGGTTCTGCTATTACCAATGCACCATAAAAGCAGTGCAGGACTGGAACGATATGATGAATGGAAATGTAGGATAACCGCAGGGGGTTACGATCGATCGGATAATAAAAAATTCTTTTCTACCACAAGCAAAAGAATGTCACCAAAAAAGGAACGCAAAAATCTACTGTCATTCCATGAAAAATCGAGACGATGACAAATTCTTTTCCGGCAAAGCGGGTAATGACAGGTAAAGTGGTATCCATACTCGTCGCCCCTCCGCTGGATATGGGAGCGAGTTTTCCAAAATATCTCACCATCAAGGGAGCACACAACAAAGTAATGATTTCCCTCATAATGTTTGAAGTCAGGGCTATCGTACCTAATTCGGCACCCTTATATTGAGTAATGAAAATACTCGAAAGCGAGTAATACCCGAATCCAGAACCGACAGCCAGACAGTCCGAAAGGCTGCGTCCGGGTAGAACGATACTAACCAGAGCCACTCCTGCCAATGTTCCGGCAATAGTGCCCAAAGGGACGAATACGATTTTCCATTGCTGCTGCTTCAAGGCTTGCAAGGCTTTCCGGTCACTTCCCACACTGATCCCCACTAAAAACATCAAGGCATAAAGCGCGTATAAAGCCACCTGTTCCCCTTTCAGCCATTCGGCAACCTCTCCAAAACGTCCGATACAAATTCCTGCAACAAAAAAAGCGACAATGATCAAGCTTCCTTTCATTTCAATCTCCCAATCAGTATAACGGGGTTATCATCCAAAGTTATTGTCCCCTGTAAATCCTTCATATGTTCCTTTATCTTATCGTCCACTTCCTCAGACTCAAGAATCAGGGGTATTGCTTCCGTTAGCATAGATGCAGGATACACCCAGTAAAACCATTCTCCGTCCTGGATTCTTAAATTCTGAATATCTCTGCGTACCGAAGCAAACCGGTCGTCGAATATATCATTAAAAGCAGATAACTTCTTTGCTTCCTTGTCATAACAATAATAAGCATTGGAATACGTGGTATAAACCACAGAATTAGAAGTACTCTGGTTTGTAATCGTTCTGAGATTTAAAAACAAGAACCGGGAAGTTTCTCCATGCACTTCGATTTCCTGCTGAGCCCCCACTTTAAAAATCCATCGCGGTAATAAACTTCCGTGAATAATCTGGAAAACGGTATCGACCGTAAACGGAGTGTAACGATACTCCTGTCCTACCTGCGACACCAATTTACGCCCGTTATAACAAAGGATTTCCTTGTTGGGCGGACAGGAAACTCCTTCCTGGAACTTTCCGGCAGTATCCTGAACGTAGTATATATTTTTCGAACCTTCACATTTAAAAGGAGCCATTAATATGTGTCCGTTATCCAAAGGGAGAAAACTATTATAGAAACGGTCTTCGGTACACCCCTGAAAATTTGAAACTCCTTCACCTTCTTTCAGGCTAAAAATTTTTCCTTTCCCAAAATCATCCAACAAATAAATTTTTCCATTCTTTATCCGGACATCCTGAAATTTCCCGAACTCTTCCGGAGCACGTCCGGAAGTAGCTATCGTACGCCGAAAACGTCCTTCCCTGTCGAACATCATAATCTGGTCACGTTGTACCACAATAATACAGGAATCTCCCACCCAATAAGTCGCTTCTCCATCTACCAGGCACTTATCCCCGGTTTCAAGCCGGATCACCTGAATATCATCGGCAATCTCAGAAAGAGGTAAAGAACTGTAATGAACAATCGAATCCCGGCCGGCCTGTACTTTCGTAAAATCGATGGTCGTAGTTTCAATGCCCCGGTCTTCCACCGTCGTTACATATTTATCTGAATTTTTACATGCAACGGCAAGCAAAAAAAGGATAGGCACAATACATTGTAATTTCATAACTTATCTTTATCGGTACAAAAAAAGAAACGATACACGCCCCATGCACACAACACACTGCCTCCCACAGCTCCCAAGGTCAGCCACAAAGCCTCTCCCCCTATCGTTCCGAGATTATTCATAATTTTCGGATCTCCCCCCACATTCAAGCCCAGCAAAAACAATAAAACCCAGATAGCAACCGTAATCAAAGGAGAAATGAATTTCAAATTCCGTTTCCGGAAACGAAATCCGATCAAAATACCGCACACCATCAATCCGATAACGATTAACATGACCTATATCTTAAGTTTTAACTCAACAAAAATAGAAAAATAAAGATAAAGGCCATACAGGTATTTACGCTGTTAAAAAATTTCAGCATGAACCACCCCACCGGCATCACCGATACGAAGAATATTATTGTGCCGGAAACATCCCGGGCCATTTTTAATGTTTATATTTGCTGTGGAATATCCGGGAAGAACACCGGATCATAATCCCCAGGATATGGCACGAGCATTCAAACAATTATACCCCTCATTGATCTTAATCGCCGCATATTTTATTGCCGACGAATTATTCAGTCCGGTATTCAGTGTGATTTTTATCTTTTTATTGGGGGTAGCGGAATTTACTTACACCCGGATCCGGGAAAAAGAAAACGACAAAATAGTTTTATGGACGACCTTGTTTTTTTGTTTTCCGGGCATACTTTCCATATACGCTCCCGGTTCTAAAATCGCACAATTACAGCCGGCCATCATAGAGAGTGCATTATGCCTTTTATTAGGCGTATTCGCTTTCTCACGACTGGATTTAGCATCCACCCTTCCGGCCAGCTACCGAAAAAACATACAATTGGACGAAACCCAGCAAAAAGCAATAAAAAAGCTATTCAAGATTCTGTTTTTCATCTTTTGCATCCATAACCTGCTCGCTTATATAGCCCTTCTGACTTTTACAGAAGCCTCCGCTTCTTTCATTACAGGCCCTTTGCTATATATCGTTATCGGAATATTTTTCATCACTATTTTTATACGCAATCTAATGCTAAGAAAAAAAATGCAAAAAGAAGAATGGCTTCCCTTAGTCGATGAACAAGGAGAAATCACAGGCCAGGCTCCACGCAGCGTGTGCCATTCCGGTTCGAAGTTCTTACACCCGGTGGTACACTTGCACATTATAAACGACAAAAATGAAATTTTCCTTCAAAAAAGAAGCCTGAAAAAAGATCTGCTGCCGGGGCTTTGGGATACAGCCGTAGGAGGACATATCGGACTGAATGAAAAAGTAGAAGAAGCCTTAAAACGGGAAACGTTCGAAGAATTGGGAATCACGAACTTCGAAGCCCGTTTCATCGGTAATTATGTTTGGGAAAGTCCCCGGGAAAAAGAACTGGTTTTTTCTTTCCAATGTTCCCGGTATGACCATATCCGGATCGACAACGACGAAGTGGACGAAGGAAAGTTTTGGACTACTCAAGAAATTGAAAAAGGGATCGCCCAAAATCAGCTTACTCCTAATTTTATCCACGAATATCAAACCCTGCTAAAAGGAGTGATAAAAGAAAGAGAGGGGCATAAATAATCGGCAGCTCCGGCAATAACCGATACGGAATAACCTTTATTCCGTATCATACATTTTAAGCCGCAATAAATTTTCCAGTCCCTACCGCAGGACTGCCAAAAACCAAAAAACATCGGGGAAACATTGCCGGAACAGTCTTATCAACTACGAAAATACCCACGAAGGAGAATTTGCAATAAGCTTCATCCGGACAACCTTACAAACACAATAAATACATATAAAACAAACACTTACTCTCAAAATTCATTTAACTGTTAAATCGTCCGATTCCATTTTTTTATTCCCCAATATATCCTTTCTTTGTAATAACTATGGACGATAAAATTCTCGAAAAATTAAAAATACTGGCAGAATCCGCAAAATATGACGTATCCTGCGCCTCCAGCGGTACTTCACGGTCGCACAAAGCCGGAGGTATCGGAAGTGCTTCGGGCTGGGGGATCTGTCATAGCTTTACAGAGGACGGGCGGTGCGTATCTTTATTAAAGATCATGCTCACGAATCATTGCATATACGATTGTGCCTATTGCATCAACCGCCGGAGCAACGACCTGAGACGGGCAACATTCTCTGTGACGGAGCTGGTAAATCTCACCATTGAATTTTATCGCCGTAACTATATCGAAGGCCTGTTTTTAAGTTCCGGAGTTGTCCGGAATCCCGATTACACCATGGAAAGGCTGGTACGGGTAGCTAAAGATTTACGTCTGCAATATCGTTACAACGGATACATACATTTAAAAAGTATCCCCGGAGCCAGTCAGGAACTGATTCGGGAAGCCGGATTATATGCCGACCGTTTGAGCGTCAATGTCGAAATACCGAACGAGCAGAGCCTCCGGCTTCTGGCACCGGAAAAAGATTTTCAAAGCGTTTTTACCCCTATGCGCTATATCCAGCAGGGAGTTTTAGAAAACCGGGAAGACCGGAAGAAATTCCGGCATACACCCCGTTTCGCCCCTGCCGGACAAAGTACCCAAATGATTATCGGAGCCAGTCCCGATCAGGACAAAGACATCCTGCGATTGTCTTCCGCCCTCTATAAACGGCCTACATTGAAGAGAGTATATTACTCCGGATTCGTTCCCGTAAATGCGTACGACCAGCGTCTTCCGGCCCTAAAACAGCCTCCATTGGTACGGGAAAACCGGTTATACCAAGCCGATTGGCTGATGCGTTTTTACCAGTTCCGGGCCGATGAAATTGCAGACGATGCTTACCCCGACCTGGATTTGGAAATCGATCCCAAGTTGGCATGGGCATTACGGCATCCTGAAAAATTTCCGGTAGATATCAACAAAGCCGATTATGAAATGATCCTCCGCGTTCCGGGTATCGGAGTGAAATCGGCAAAATTGATTGTGGTGTCGCGCAGATACGCCCGCTTAGGAGCTACCCAATTAAAACGAATGGGGATTGTGATGAAAAAAGCCCAATATTTCATCACCTGCCATGAATTGCCTCATTTTACGGTTCATGAAGCAAAGCCGGAGAATATTCGCCGCCTGCTCACACAGAACAACCGGAAAAAAATAGACGAAAAACAGTTAATCATCCCATTTGAAGAATTTCGGTCATGATCCTATTTAGGTACGATAAAAGTTTCGAAGGGCTTTTATGTGTCGTATTCGAAGCCTATACCCTGAAACTTTTCCCGGAAAAATTAATTGCGGAAAACGAGCCTCCTCCCTTGTTCGCCGATCCTGTTATCACAGTTTCATCGGATAAAGCCAAAGCAAACCGGGTATGGAAAGGTTTAGAAAAAAAAATGACACCGGGCGGAATTTCTTTCGTCACAATGACCTGGCTGTCGGAACTTCCGGAGGTCGATATGCTATTGTTCCGGTATATCTGCAAAACACTCGATTCACCACAATCTATCGAATTGAATTTCGGTGATCCCGATATACTCGAAGTTTCGAAAATCTGGAAAAAAGTAAGTAATGAAAAAGAGAGAATTATTCAATTCACCCGCTTTCAGAAAACGTCCGATAATATTTTCTTTGCTCCGGTAGAGCCTGTACATAATGTGTTATCGCTGGTCACAAAGCACTTTCAGGATCGTTTTGCCTGCCAAAAATGGATCATCTACGATATGAAACGGGATTACGGATATTTTTACGACCTTTCTACGGTAACGGAAATACATTTTGAAAATAAACCCACCTCATCCCCCTCCGGTAAACTCGACGAAGACCTGTTGGCAGAAGATGAAAAGATGTTCCAAAAACTTTGGAAAGAGTATTTTAAATCCATTACAATCAAGGAACGGATCAATCCTAAACTCCATCGCCAGAATTTACCCGTAAGGTTTTGGAAATATCTACCTGAAAAGCAATAGAAAAGGGGCATTCAGAAAAATAAATTCCCATTTTTTACAATTTATATTATATTTACACACCGAATACAAAATAATGAATATCCTGCCATTTTAACGGCATCATACGATTCGTTTTATAAGTGTGTGTAAATACAAACAGACCGTGAAGTCATTCATTAACTTATTTATAATTAAATATTTCTATTCATGAAACCTCAACAATGGCTGCAATATTGGAAGAAAAGCCTTCTGGATTCAATGAAGACAGAGGTAGATTTATCAAAATCGGCCTATGTGATCGAAATCGAAGATTTCAATATCAAATCTCCGCAAGTCAGGTTTATCGATCAGGTCAGCGAATTGATCGACAAGGAAGAAAAACGAATAAATGCCAAAAGAAATATAAAAAACCGGGAAAACAAAAATTGGCTCTCCCTCGATTCGGTACAGGTGCTGATCTCCCCTTTCCAATTATCGGCCTTACCCGAACACGGAGTGTTTACCCGGGATAAAAAACCTTTTTTCCCATTCTGGTACTATGCTACACTTACCCGGAACGGAGAACTGAAAGTTCCGGAAAACACCACTCCGATCATAGCGCGCAAATACCTCACCCCTATCGCAAGCGAACAGGTGGAATATACGCTCAGTAGTGTCGAAGCCGTAGATAAAGCGAGCCCGGTCGAGAGGGAACAATTCGAAAACTATGCGGATTACATCAATTATATTCTCGATTTTTTTAAAACGGTAGCAGATCAAGACTTATACAGGTATCAGACCGATTTTTTTAAAACCCTGCACATTGCCCATATCACTGTGCCCGAAGAAGAAATCGGTGCAGCTATAAACATTATCCATCTTTACGACCAATTATTGAATGCTCCGGAACTGCCTCCCTTGCTTTCCGAGTTTATCCGTCTGGAAAATCCCAACGCACAACATCCCTTGCTCACACACAAGTGGCTGTCTGTGAATGCGAAACATCTGGGACAAATGCACCCCCATTTCCCGCTCTCTTTTTCACAGCGCAAAGGGCTTTACACATTATTGGACGGCCACGACCGGATATTTGCCGTAAACGGCCCTCCCGGTACGGGAAAAACCACATTCTTACAAAGTATCGTGGCCAACGAAATGGTGAATAGCGCATTGCAAAACAAGAGTTGCCCGCATGTCATCGTGGCCTGTTCTGCCAACAATCAGGCCGTCACAAATATTATCGACAGTTTCACTCAGGGAGGAGACCATAAAAACATCAGATGGCTGCCGGACTTCAAAGGATATGCGACTTATTTACCGGCCACCACCAAACCGACAGGGGAATTAAAGGAGATCAATTACCTGAAAACGGATGGCGAAGGTATTTTCTCACGCCTTGAAACCCCGGAATACATTGAGTCGGCCACTACCGTTTATCTGGAACAGGCAAACAAGTATTTGGGAACTGCATTTCAAAATCCGGAAGAAGTAGCGGAGGTTTTACAAAAGCAATTGAAGGAAAGCCACGCATCCTTAGGAGCAGCGACAAAACTATGGGTTGAATACGAAAAAGCCGCTTCCGTTTTCGACGGAGAATACCGGAACAGTTTTTCCGATCTGACCGCAGCGATAAACGAAGACGGAACATTAAACACTGTATATATAGAGAATTGCATTTCCCGGCTGAAAGCGCTGGAGGAAAAGATTATCGGGAATTTCAGGCAAGAATCGTTTTTCCGCCGTTTGGGATGCTGGCTAAAACTAAAACGTTCGCTGAACAACCGGAAAGCAGAACTCCGTATCTTATACCGCGATGCTTCGCTCAACGCAGATATTTTACCTCCTTCGGTACACAACCCGAGCGAGCTATTGGAACAAATCGCCCACCTGATAGAAGCGGGACAAAAAATGCTAAAAGCCATCGGTAGCTGGTGCAACTGGAAATCGGACACAGGAATCAAATCCAATCCCCCCGCCTCCACTCCGAAAGAAAAATGCACTACTTCCTTTTTCGACGAACTGGATATACAGGTGCGCTACCCGGCTTTCGTCTGTGCCTTGCACTATTGGGAAGCCCGTTGGCTGGAAGCAATGGGACAATTTCTTCAAACACCTCCGTCCGAACAGAACAAGCGCGGACAAGAGGCTTCTAAAGAGCGTTGGTACAGACGCGCCATGCTGACCCCCTGTTTTGTCAGCACATTTTACATGGTTCCGAAATTCTTCACTTATTCCAAATATCTCGGAAAAGACGAACAGGCCAATCCCCTGTTCAGTTATGAACCCTTGCTGGATTTTATCGATACCCTTATCGTCGATGAAGCGGGACAAGTGCCGCCGGAGATAGGTGTGGCGAACCTGGCCCTGGCTAAACGCACGATTATCGTAGGAGATGTAAAGCAAATCGAGCCTGTCTGGAGCATTTCCACCAAGATCGACTTAGGCAACTTAAAGGAAGCGAACCTGATTAAAGATTACTCCGATCCCATTTGCGAAAAAGAATACCTGCCTAAGGGGTTCCTCTCTTCTTCCGGCAGCCTGATGCAAATGGCACAAAACGCCTGCCGCCGGAAAGAAAGCCATTGCCGGGAAAAAGGAGTAACTTTAGTAGAGCACCGCAGGTGTTATGACGAAATCATCCGGTATTGTAACGAATTAGCCTACCAGGGGATCTTATGCCCCCTGCGCGGTAAAGCCAAAAGCGATAACTTATTTCCCCCGATGTTTTGTATCCCGGTGGAAGGAAAATCGGAAGTCCGCAACACTATGCGCTGGAATACCATGGAAATCGAGGCTATTTGCAGTTGGCTGACGAGTAACCGGGAACTCATCACTCAGCACTACGCCAGGCATGAAAACGACAGTATAGAAGATTTTGTAGGGATTATCACTCCATTCGTAGGCCAGAAAAACCACCTGCAAAAAGCCTTACGAAAATGCGGATTCGATGTTTCACGGATGAAATTGGGAACCGTGCATGCCTTGCAGGGAGCGGAACGCCCTATCGTTCTGTTCTCAATGGTCTATGGGGCAGGAGACTGCGGAACGATGTTTTTCGACCGGGACAATAAGCCCAACATGCTGAATGTTGCGGTATCGCGTGCCAAAGACAGTTTCATCGTTTTTGCCAATCCCGGTATTCTAAACCCCAAAGCTCACACCCCGTCGGGTATTTTAGCCCGGCATTTGGTGTATCGGAAAACGGACTCCGAAAATTAAGGATTCGATTTCCCCCATGCGAGTTAAAATAAAAAAGCACCTGCGTTACAGGTGCTTTTAAAATAGAATTTAGAAAAAATTTATCCTAAATATGTTTTTAATAATTTACTTCTCGAAGAGTGACGCAATCTGCGGATTGCTTTCTCTTTAATCTGACGTACCCGCTCACGTGTCAATCCGAATTTTTCTCCGATTTCTTCCAAAGTCATTTCCTGAGTGTTGATCCCAAAAAACAATTTGATAATATCGCGTTCCCGTTCGGTCAGAGTCGATAATGCTCTTTCCACTTCCGTAGAGAGCGACTCGTTGATCAGAGTACGGTCGGCAATAGGAGAATCGTCGTTCACCAGCACATCCAGCAAACTGTTGTCTTCTCCCTCGACAAACGGAGCGTCCACAGAAATATGACGTCCGGAAACTCTTAACGTATCGGCTACTTTCTCTGCGGGCAGGTCGAGACTATCGGCCAATTCTTCCGGAGAAGGACGGCGTTCGTTTTCCTGCTCGAAACGGGAAAAAGCCTTGTTGATTTTGTTCAGAGAGCCTACCTGATTCAATGGCAAACGCACGATACGCGATTGTTCTGCCAAAGCCTGAAGGATAGACTGACGAATCCACCATACTGCATAAGAAATAAATTTGAATCCTCTTGTTTCGTCGAATTTCTCAGCAGCTTTAATCAATCCCAGATTACCTTCGTTGATAAGGTCAGGAAGACTTAAGCCCTGATTCTGGTACTGTTTTGCAACGGAAACCACGAAACGTAAATTCGCCCTTGTCAGCTTTTCCAACGCCCTCTGATCACCCTTTCTGATACGCTGAGCCAGTTCGACTTCCTCCTCCACAGTAATCAAATCTTCTTTTCCAATTTCCTGCAAGTATTTGTCCAGGGATGCGCTTTCCCTATTTGTAATTGATTTTGTGATTTTTAGTTGTCTCATACTATCTTTTTATACCACTGCAAACGTTTTGCAAAGGTAGTGTTTTTAATCCATTAAGCAATTTGTAAATTAGGCCAATCTATGTTTATTAACATTTTTTAATTTTGAAGAGAGAAGGCGAAATATTCCACCCTTCCTCTCGGGCTCACAGCTGTGACAAAAACCCCCTCATTACCAGCAGCTCTCAAAGCTCTTTCCAAATCCTCCCCATCGTAAACGACCGTGTTGTTTATTTTAAGAATGATATATCCTTCCGACAAACCGGCGGATTTGAATTTACCGTTTTTAAGTTCTTGTATTTTCACTCCTTTATTCAGACGATAGCGGTAACGGTCGTCTTTACTCAAAGGAGCGACTTTCGCCCCGAGTACCCCGAAATCTTCTTTTCCGGCAATGACGGGATCACCGTAAGAGTTTTGCAAAGTCACATCCAGCATTTTCGTCTGTCCGTCCCGGTTCAATTCTACCTGTACGACGGTTCCCGGATTATATTTCACTAACTGTTCCTGGAATTCGGCAGGAGTGGTTACCTCGAAACCATTCATCTTAACAATGACATCTCCCGATTTTATCCCTGCTTTACGGGCTGCGCCGCCTTCCATCACTTCGGCAACGTAAATTCCGGATTGCTGTTTCAACTTCAACTCTTTAGCTACGGCAGGGGTCACTTCGTGCATGGAAATACCGAAAACAGCCCGTTGCACCTTACCGTATTCTTTCAGGTCGCTGACCACTTTACGAACAATACTCACCGGCACGGCAAAGGAATAACCGGAATAACTTCCCGTAGGCGAATAAATCATCGTATTGATCCCTATCAGCTCTCCTCTTGCATTGACAAGAGCTCCCCCGCTGTTTCCGGGATTGACGGCGGCATCTGTCTGTAGGAACGATTCCAGATTCATCTGGCCTCCTAAAGCTCTTGCTTTAGCACTGATAATACCTGCGGTTACGGTAGAATTCAGGTTATAAGGGCTACCTACAGCCAAAACCCATTCTCCCAATACGACATCGTCCGAACTACCGTATTCGATAGGTTGCAAACCTTCGACATCGATTTTCAGCAAAGCAATGTCCGTATTCCGGTCGCGCCCGATGATCTTAGCCTGAAACTCACGCTTATCGTTCAAAGTCACGATCACCTGGTCGCTGCCTTCCAATACATGGGCATTCGTGATAATATATCCGTCTTCCGAGATAATCACTCCCGAACCGATCCCCAATCCCCGGGGAACTTCACGTGTCTGGGGTTGAACTCCAAACCAAAAATCGAGTAAGGAATTACCACCCACATACTGTTTTTGCATTTCGAGGGTTTTTACATTGACCACTGCCGGAACTGTCTTTTTGGCGGCTAATCTTAAATCCACGCTTCCCGCTCCACCGGTAAAATCAGATTCCTGTACATTGTGTACGACCGGACGAACCGCACCCGGCCCGACGATCTCGTGTTGTAACACAGGTTGTATATTTTTAGGCTGCATATTATCTACAATAAGAAAAGCAAGCACACCCCCTGCGATACCCAATATAAACGGAATTACAAATTTAATAGCTTTCATATTCTTCATCATTTAATTAAATCTTACTTCTTATTATTCTCTATATACGCAAGTTTAACAATTTCTTTGCCAATCATTTATTAATAAACTCTTAATTAGCAAAGCTTAACATCGTATCATAATTATTTATATGACACCCAAAAGCCTTTACTCCCGATGCGGATAAAGTCTTTTCTTATACGATTTACATTTTCATGCTCATTTATAAATCGATTCAGACGGAAATATTACTTTTACGCACAAAAGAGAAAAAATGAATAATTCAAGAATAGAAAGAATCGATTATTATAGTGACATTCTTAAGAAAGAAATGCCGATGCAGGTTTATATCCCGGCAGGCTACGACGAGTTTAGCCGATTACCTGTATTATACTTTTTACATGGAAGAAGTGGTGACGAAAATATAATGTTCGATATCAATTTGAACGAAAAGGCAGACCTATTGATTGAAAAAGGAGAAATCCATCCAATGATAATCGTATGCCCAAGAATGGAAAACAGCCGGGGAGTAAATTCATCCACAATCAGCAAAACAATGTCCGATCCTGTTACAAACGGAAGAATCCTCCATCTGGGAAGATACGAAGATTATTTCATCGAAGAGGTAATACCTTTGATAGACAAGACTTTCAAAACGATACCTGACAAAAAAGGACGGTATATAGGAGGAGCATCGGCAGGGGGATATACAGCCCTTCATCATGTATTCAGGCACCAGAATATGTTTTCAAAAGCAGGAGGACACATGCCTGCGTTAGAACTCGAATGGCAAGAAGACGATAAGCCTTTCTATAAAAATCCTGAAAATTGGAATGAATACAACCCTTTATATATAGCAAAGAATTGTGATATTTGTTCTGATATTAAAGTATATCTCGATGCAGGGGATAAAGATGAAGGAAGATTTTTTGAGGGATGCTCGATCCTTTACGGATTACTGAAACAAAAGGGAATAGAAGTTCATAATCACTTATTTTCAGGCAATCATAGCACAGAATATATAAAGACAAATATTGAGAATTATCTAAGATTTTACGGAGCTGAATAATTTTAGTATTATCCGTGAAAAAATAAAGTAAATCAAAGAATCCTTCACACTTCCAAATCATTTACCTATCCTATTCGCCGTCAATCAAATTATTGATTTATAGTCAAATAAAAAATCTCTTATCGGTAAAAGGATGAATTATTATTTCTTCGGATCTTCAGCTTTGTCGAATACGGCTACCACCTTGCCTTTCGACTTCAGAGACAGCACGCCGTCTTTGATCGAATAAGTATCTACGGTTTCCAGAACCTTAAAGAATTCCGTTTCCAGTTGCAGGTCGGGACACGCCATACGTGTCGCTCCCAGCGGAGAGAATCTCAATTTGTCTCCATCCATTTCATAGTTTCCGAAGAAACGGTTACATCCCCCTCTTCCATTCACTTTCTTTTCCGCCTCGTTGAATTGGATATATACTTCACTATTGTTATCAGTCAATTTTATCTCCCTATCGTTCAATGCCTTCAATTCCCATTTCACACCATCCAACTTCGCCATGTTCTTCGATGAATTACATCCCACTCCCAACAGTGTCAAACTCAATAACAATAATAAACTTTTCATCATTATACTTTTTATTTATAATTTCCTGCCATATTCTTTCATCAAATAGTATGCCAGAATTACATTATGTCATATCTGCTACTGACATTTTGCCGCTATAGAACTTATTCCATCAACCGATTCAAGTTAGATTCAGTTTCTTTGTACCGTTTGGTAACCTATAAACCGGAAATATCCGAGATTACTGTCATAGAAATAAAAACGAACATTATACTCATTCGGAGTCTGGTAAAAATTATTTTGCAAAGTCACCAAATCAGGTCGCCGGGTATCCTTGGGAACCACGGCATACATATAATCGTAATGCCCTTGCTTCAGCTCGACCTGCCCTGTATAGGCCTTATTTTTAAAATCGTATTCCATTTTCAATTCCGGTGATAACTGCCAACGGGAAAATTTTCCATATACATAAACATCGGCATCCGGGATAGGATCGGTATAGATTGCAAAATGCACAATAACATAATCCGCTCCCAATTCCGGGTCCTGCGTGTTTTCCGCCTGTATATAAAAATTTCCGTATTGATTGGCGATAGGAGTATAAGCCGTAGGAACGGTACCCGGCTGCAGGATAAAATTATACATACCGTCCGGCCCTTTCAGCACATCCTTCACATACTGTGTATAATACACGAGGCTCGAACAGGAAAAATTCCGGAAAGGCGATAAGCCGTTAAAAATATTATTCGTTCCGTCGCCATACACCAATTGTCCCTGCCGGATAAAAGTAGGCACAAAATCACGCCGGGTGTTAGGATCCTGGTTTTGGGTTACATAAGCCCTTACATCACGCACCGGATTATAAATCGGCAGATTGTCGTAGTTCACCGTAAAACTTAATTGCTGAGAGGTATAAAGAGTGGCCGGATCGGAACTATTGGATAAAGTGGCAGCGATACCCACTTTATTTTCCAGAACCGAAAAACGTTGAGCGATAACCGCGCTATCCGGATTTTCATCATTGAACACCTGCAATAAATAATTACCCGACAATTTAATGCTCACATCACTGTTCGGCAGTAATAAAGAAAAACGGGTATATTGTACCGTCCCGCTATTGGTCGAATAATTATAATTATCCAGCGGATTACTGAAAAATCCGGTCAAATAATTAAAAGGGCTTAAGTTTGAATTTTTCCAATCGGGATCGCAATGTTGTATCCGGTAAGTATAGGTATTTACCTCCGGACTCAGGTCGTCGAAACTGAAATACAACTGTTGTCCGCCTCCTAAAACGATAATCGGTTCAGCAAAAGGCTTTCCCACAGGATAACATTGCACTGTACGTATCTTGCTCTGCCCCACCGCCTGTGCACAAATGAACACCAACAAAAATATGGAGTAAAAAAAAATTTTCATCAATCCTGCAATTAAAATCTAATTAACGACAAAATTACGTAATTGGTTTGTATATTTGCGCTTTATTTGAGGAAACCATAATCATTAACAATTTAAAATAACATGTCCAAGGTAATCAAATTAAAAAAAGGCCTTGATATTAAGCTGAACGGAGAAGCGGAAAAAGTGGTGAAACCAGCAGGAAAAATCGCTTTCTGTGCATTAAAACCCACAGATTTTCGGGCTTTAACTCCCAAATTGGCTGTCAAGGTCGGTGATGAAGTGAAAGCGGGGGATGTATTATTTACGGATAAAGCACATCCTGAGATTAAATTCACGGCACCTGTAAGCGGAAGCATCGAAGCCGTAAACCGGGGCGAACGCAGAAAACTGTTAGAAGTGGTTATCAAAGCAGACACGGAAATCCGGTATCAGGATTTCGGAGCTGCCGATGTTACCCAATTGAGCAGGGACGAAGCAATCAATAAAATGCTCGATAGCGGTGTATGGCCGGTTATCCTTCAGCGTCCTTATCAAATCATTGCCGATCCCGAAACTACCCCCAAAGCGATTTTTGTATCAGGCTTCGACTCTGCCCCGCTGGCACCTGATTACGAGACAATCCTTACCGGCCGGGAAAAAGACCTGCAAACAGGTTTTGACTGCCTCAAAAAATTATGCGGTAAAAACGTAAACCTGAATCTACGCAGCAATACACCTTCGACATCTATTTTCAGTAAAATGAAAAATGTCGATATCAATTATTTCGACGGCCCGCATCCGTCAGGAAACGTGGGAATCCAAATCCACCACCTGAATCCGATAAACAAAGGCGAATTGGTGTGGACGGTCAATGCCCAGGATGTAGCCATGATCGGTCATCTGTTCAATACCGGACATTTCAATGCTGAAAAAGTGATCGCTCTGGCAGGTTCGGAAGTGGAAAAACCGTCATATTATCACACGATATCAGGTGCTTCTGTCAGCAGTATTGTCGATGGAAAATTAAAAAAGCAGGGCCACCAGCGGATTATCGCCGGGGACGTACTGACGGGTGTAACCGTCGCTCCGAATGGATTCCTGAGTTTTTACGCCAATGAAGTGACCGTGATCCCGGAAGGCGATTATTATGAATTTTTAGGCTGGGGAACTCCCGGATTCAATAAATTTTCTGCTTCAAAAACTTTCTTTTCTTTCTTATGCCCGAACAAACATTATACGCTCGACACCAACTATCACGGTGAACGCCGGGCTTTTGTCGTTTCAGGACAATACGAGAAAGTATTCCCGATGGACATTTATCCGGTCTATCTGTTAAAAGCGATTCTCGCAGGCGACATCGATCAAATGGAGCAATTAGGTATCTATGAAGTCGCTCCGGAAGATATGGCTTTATGCGAATTTGTTTGTACATCGAAAATCCCGGTTCAAAAGATCGTAAGTCAGGGTATAGAACTGATGATGAAAGAAACAAATTAAATTTCCCGGAGAGTGAGCCGGAACGGGCTTTCATAGCGCAAACGGCTTTTAATACTCTGTAAGATTGTAACTTTGAAACTTAAAATAACATGAATTTTTTACGAAATTTCTTAGATAAGAAAAAGCCTAACTTTGAAAAAGGAGGAAAATTTGAAAAATTCCATTCCGTTTTCACAGGTTTTGAGTCTTTTCTTTTCGTGCCAAACAAAACGACTGCGTCGGGAGCACATATCCGTGATGCCGTCGATTTGAAAAGAACCATGATCATAGTGGTTGCGGCTTTGATCCCGGCACTTCTTTTTGGTATTTACAATGTAGGTTATCAACATTTCAATGCGATAGGAGCATTGGCCGAAACCTCATTTTTCCAAATGTTTTTCTTCGGTTTGTGGAAAGTGTTACCGATGATCGTCGTGTCCTATGTCGTAGGATTAGGCATCGAATTTGCGGTGGCACAAATCAAAGGCCATGAAATCAACGAAGGTTTTCTGGTTTCCGGTCTTTTAATTCCGATGATTATGCCTGTCGAGGCTCCTCTCTGGATGATTGCCCTTTCTACCGCTTTTGCCGTAATTATCGGTAAAGAAATATTCGGAGGAACCGGAATGAACATCTGGAACCCGGCCTTGTTAGCACGTGCCTTTTTCTTCTTCTCCTATCCGTCGATGATTTCCGGAGACGGTGTATGGATCGCCGACAAACCGGACACATTCTCCGGTGCCACCCCATTGGCCGAAGCAGCTTTAGGAATGCCCGTAACCCACGATTTAAGCACGATGTTCTGGGGCCTGATACCGGGCTCTATCGGTGAAACATCTACATTTTGCATTCTGCTGGGAGCCATTGTTTTATTAGCGACCGGCATTGCAAGCTGGCGCATTATGTTCTCGGTTTTTGTAGGAGGATTCCTGATGGCGACCCTTTTACAGTTCACCTTGCCCGAATCCAATCCGTATGCACATATAACCGCATTGGAACAACTGGTAATGGGAGGATTCGCATTCGGAGCCGTATTTATGGCTACCGATCCCGTCACCTCATCACAAACCAATGCGGGGAAATACATTTACGGACTTTTAGTCGGCTGTATGGCGATCATCATCCGTTGCATCAACCCCGGCTATCCGGAAGGTATGATGTTGGCAATTCTGTTGATGAACACCTTCGCTCCGCTGATCGACTGGTTTGTCGTACAGTCTAATATCAAACGCCGTTTGAAGAGAGCTAAAGTTATCGCACAATGACGATTTATCTATAAAGAAAAACAAGATGAATAAACAAGGTAATACATACACATTCCTCTATTCTATTGTATTGGTCGTAGTGGTGGCTGCCCTTTTAGCAATCGTAGCCCTCTCCCTTCAGCCGGCACAAAACAAGAATATCGAGAATGAGAAAAGACAGAACATCCTGCGTTCGGTAAACATTCCATCTACGCCGGAAAATTCAAAAGAACTGTTCGACAAATACATTGTCAAACAATTTATAGTAAATTCAAAAGGTGAAGAAATCACCGGAGATGCTTTTACGGTAGATCTGGCAAAACAGGCTAAAAAACCGTGCGAAGAAAAATTATTGCCGGTATTTGTAGCCGAAATCAACGGAGCGACCAAATACATCCTTCCGATTTACGGAAACGGATTGTGGGGACCGCTATGGGGCTATATTTCGCTGAACGACGATAAGAACACCGTATATGGTACTGTTTTCGACCACAAAGGCGAAACTCCGGGTTTAGGAGCCGAGATCACTACCCCTCATTTCCAAACCCAGTTTGAAGGAAAAATGATCTTCGACAATTCACAATTGGTATCTATCCTGGTAAAAAAAGGAGGCGGAGCGACCGGTGTACACGAAGTGGATGGAATTTCCGGCGGAACAATCACGTCCAAAGGGGTCGAGACCATGATCAAGAATTATTTAACCTGTTACGAATCATTCTTAAAAAATAAACAATAATGAGCGATAAAGAAACATTATTTTCAGCCAAGAACCGCGAATTATTACTCGGTCCTTTGAGCAAAAATAACCCGGTTATCATTCAGATATTGGGTATATGTTCTGCTCTTGCGGTAACTGCCAAGTTACAACCGGCCATTGTGATGGCGCTTTCGGTAACGGCAGTGACAGCTTTTTCCAACGTGATTCTCTCTCTGTTGAGAAATACGATTCCTACCCGAATCCGTATCATCGTGCAATTGGTGGTTGTCGCAGCCCTGGTTATTATCGTCGATCAGCTATTAAAAGCTTTTGCTTACGATATCAGTAAACAGCTTTCCGTATTCGTCGGATTGATTATCACGAACTGTATCATCATGGGACGAATCGAAGCCTTTGCACTCGGTAACAAACCCTGGCCTTCCCTGCTCGACGGTATCGGCAACGGACTGGGATATGGATTGATCCTGGTAATCGTTGCATTCTTCCGTGAGTTATTGGGTAGCGGCACATTATTCGGCGTACAAGTCATTCCTAACATCTTCTATGAATGGGGATATGCGAACAATGGATTAATGATCCTGCCTCCGATGGCTTTGATCCTGGTAGGCATCATCATTTGGGTTCACCGTGCCAAAAACAAAGACTTGATAGAAAAATAAGTTAATCAAAAAGAGATACAGAAAACATGGAAAATCTGTTAAACATATTTGTCCGGTCAATCTTCATCGACAACATGATCTTCGCATACTTCCTGGGTATGTGTTCGTATCTGGCCGTGTCGAAGACAGTAAAGACCTCTTTCGGACTGGGTATCGCCGTGATCTTCGTTCTTTTAATTACGGTTCCGGTAAACTACCTGCTCGATAACTACGTATTGAAGGCCGGAGCATTGACCTGGCTGCTCGGCGAACAGGCCGGCAGCATCGATCTGAGCTTCCTGAGCTTTATCATGTTTATCGCCGTCATTGCGGCAATAGTACAATTAGTAGAGATGGTCGTTGAAAAATTCGCACCTGCCCTCTATAATCAATTAGGTATTTTCTTACCGTTGATTGCCGTAAACTGTGCAATCATGGGTGCTTCTTTGTTCATGCAGGAAAGAGACTATGCCAGCGTAGCCGAAGCGACTACTTTCGGATTAGGCTCGGGGATCGGCTGGTTATTGGCCATTGTCGGCATCGCCGCCATTCGCGAAAAACTGAAATATTCCGACATTCCGGCTCCATTGCGTGGTATCGGTATCACTTTTATCGTTACCGGTTTGATGGCTATTTCTTTCATGAGCTTCCTGGGGATCGATCTTGAAAAGCTAAAAGCACAGCCCACTCCTACCGAAGAAACACAGTTTATTCCGGCACAGGAACCTATTCCGGCTGCACAGCTTCAGCCTGCCGACACGGTACAGACCCCCCAAAGCACAACGGCAGAAACAGCCCAAACAGAAAACTAAAATTTTAAATCTGAAATGATAATGGTACTATTAGCAATAAATACAACAATCGTCACAGCCGGTATTGTAGTATTCCTGATCGTTACCCTGATCCTGGTAGGAATGCTTTTGTTTGCCAAAGCAAAACTGACCGCCAAAGGGGAAGTGAAGATCAATATAAACAACGGCGACCGGGTATTGACCACCGAACCGGGTGGCACTTTGTTATCGGCTCTCGGCAATCAGAAAATTTTCTTGCCTTCGGCATGTGGCGGGAAAGGTTCCTGTGGCATGTGTAAATGTCAGGTACAATCGGGAGCAGGCTCGATCCTCCCCACCGAAACCGGTTTCTTTTCTTATAAACAACAGCACGAAGACTGGCGTCTTGCCTGTCAGGTAAAAGTGAAAGAAGATATCGGAATGACCATTCCCGATTCTGTATTGGGAATCAAGAAATGGGAATGCGAAGTTATTTCCAACAATAATATCTCGACTTTCCTGAAAGAATTTGTGGTGAAACTACCGGAAGGTGAAAACCTGAATTTCCGTTCCGGCGGTTATATCCAGATCGATGTTCCTAAAATCGACGTCGATTTCAAAGATATCGACATAAACGAAACCTATCGTGGAGACTGGGAACGCATGAAGATGTTCGATCTGAAAATGCACAACCCCGAACCGACTTACCGTGCCTATTCTATGGCCAACCATCCGGCAGAGGGGAATATCGTGATGCTGAATATCCGTATCGCTACACCTCCTTTCGACCGTGCAGCCGGAGCTTTTGCCAATATTAATCCGGGTATTTGCTCCTCTTATATCTTCTCTCGTAAACCGGGAGATAAAGTAATGATTTCCGGGCCTTACGGAGAATTTTTCCTGCGTGAGACAAACAACGAAATGATGTTCATCGGCGGTGGAGCAGGTATGGCGCCTATGCGTTCGCATATCTTCAATCTGTTTAAAACCATGCACACCAAACGGAAAGTCAGCTTTTGGTATGGTGCACGCTCTCTGAAAGAAGCTCCATATAGAGACGAATTCGACCAGATTGCTGCAGAGAATCCGAACTTTAAATGGACTCTCGCTCTCGATAGCCCGCAGCCCGAAGACAACTGGACAGGCCCGGTTGGATTTATTCATCAGGTTATTTTCGACAATTATCTGAAAAACCATGAAAATCCCGAAGATATCGAATACTATTTGTGCGGACCTCCTATGATGATCCAGGCAGTTACTAAAATGCTGTACGATCTGGGAGTACCCGACGAAAATGTGATGTACGACAACTTCGGAGGATAATTTACCATACCCAAAAGAACTGCCTGCACAGGCAGTTCTTTTTTCTTATACCGAAAGTCCAACTAAAACATAGGACATTATAAAGGTTGTCATCCGGTTGATGACCACCTTACCCCCTTCCCGGAAAACATTTTCATATCCTTACCTGTAATACAATAAATTTATTCTAAAATCCCCAAACTTTTCTTCTTCCACATTTTTATAAACGCAATACGAATAACGAAAGCACTCCATGTAACAACAACTCCCTCTCCTTAGGGAGAGGGTTGGGGTGAGGGGACGTCCGCTTGCGGAAAACCCTGTAGGGTGGGAAAAACGAAGTGGTTCCCACCAATTCTAAACAATATTATTAAGTTGGCGGTGGGAACCGCCCCGCTAATCACTGGCAGATATCCAACGTTAAAATCAGAGCTATTCCCACCCTACTATATAAATTCGCCCCCTAGGCGGGAAAAACGAAGCGATTCCCGCCAATCTGTTAAAATGAATAACGAACCCCGATTTCACCGCTCCATTTTCTGCCTGAATCATAAGTCATTCGCGTATTTAGAGAAAGCCTTTCTGCAACTTTTGCATCTGAACCGAAAGAAACCTGTGCGTATTTTAATGAATTTTTGCCTCCGGACGTTTTTTCCCATTTTTTGCCTGTTTCAAGCTGCGTAAAAATTGTCGTATCCCCAAAATTCCTGCCCAGATTCTGATAAACGCCAAGATTTGTGCTGAAACTTTTATTTTTTATATCCGGAGTGCTCTCGCTTGAATATTTTGCGCCTGCTTCAAAAATTGTATTACAATTATTAATTCGATAATCGCCGCCCAAAGCCGCAGAAAAATTCTTTATATCATTTTCTTTTCCAAAATTAATGCCGGCTCTGACTAAATAATCCGTTGTTGAATTATGTTCCGCCCCGTAACGGTTATAAGCGCAGTCCAAATCCACGTTATAGCCCGAAACTTTTCCGCGGTTAAGCGCTAAACCGGTTTTAACTTCGCCATTCAAACCGCTGTTAAACTCCCCGTATTCCGTACGATTTAATTTTGCGCCTGCTTCAAGGTTCAAATTACGGTTTGTTTCGGGATTTTCACCGCCGATTCGGGTTTTTGAATTGTTGAGCCCGAAGCTGTACTGGTTTTTCGCGCCTTTTGTCATTACATTAAAAGCATTGGCGGTTGTTTTTGAGAATTCTTCTTTTGTTTCGCTATTTTTGTATTCAAGTTTTATTTTTTGCAAATCTGCGGTTGCTGAAATTTCGCGATTGGCGGTGTTTTGGGTGTATTCTGTATTTAAAAAGTTAGAATTGTCGATTCTGTACATAAGGGAATTTTGTGTGTACAAACCGTTTTGTTCTTCCGAATAACCCATTTTTGTTTGCAAGTTAAAGCGCTCGCCGGTTTCAACCAGCTCTTCTTTGCGTATTTTGTCCTGATTTTCAAGGTTGTTTATATTATCCGGATTGATTAAGAATTTTTTGTTAACGCCGACCGTTAAAGAAGTGTCATCTTTGCTGTGGAATAATGTTGCATTTGCATTTATTCCGTTGTCAAAACCGTGTTTTACGCCGATTTCTGTGTTATAACCGAATTCATTGCCCGCTGTTTCAAGATTTGCCGAAATACTAACATCTTTTGCCTCTTTTGAATAAGAAACAGAGCCGGATTTTTCGACTGTGCCGTTATTTTCGGTTGTGCTGACGTTAAAATCAAAATTTCCGAGCTTTGTGGAAAGGCTGGCATTTTTGTTTTCGGTCAAATCAATATTTAGTTTTTCGTCATCCTCTTGCATTTATCCTCAATGCTCTTCTTTGTGCTTTTTACGCCATAGTATAAAGATTTTGACCCGTAAGACCGCCCAAATTTTGGTTATTTTGCTGCTTTTCGTCGTTAATTTTTGCTGCATTTGCAACCTGTGCGCGCGTATTGTCATTTTGTATAGATTTTACGAAGGACTTGCCCTCTTTTTTGGCAACAAAAATTGATAAATCCCTATCGTTTAACGCTGCTAATCTCGACAAATCAACAGTATCAGTTTTTTTGTAATCACTTTTCCCTGTTAATCGTCTAATTTTTGCCGGGTCAAAATTAGAATCATATTGAAACAAATCTCTAACTGTAAGTGACATAACTAATCCTTTCTTTCTTTTTAGGAGCATTTATATATAAATAAATTACTTTATTTATATATTAATGCTCCTAA
>UQTM01000002.1 GCA_900544025.1 uncultured Odoribacter sp. | reverse complement strand
AGTCAGAAAATGGTAATTTTGCCGTATCCTCGATGGATTTGTTGCGGGAACAGCAACAGACGGTGGTCAGGAACGAGGGCAATGCGAGCGAGTGGATAGCGCAAGGAGATAAATATTACAATGCCAAGAATTACACTTCGGCTTTGACCTATTATAAACAGGCCGCAGAGGCTGGGAATGCTAGGGCGGCGACGATGGTCGGGTGGATATACAAAAAAGGACTTGGGGTGACGGAGAATGCGGTAGAGGCGGTGAAATGGTATCGTATGGCAGCAAATGGCGGTAATGCTTCCGGGCAGGTGAATCTGGGTGATGCGTATTATACGGGAGAAGGGGTGACGAAGGATTATAACGAGGCATTCAAATGGTTCATGCAGGCAGCCCAGCAAGGGAATAGTACCGGGCAGAGTTGGCTTGCTATCATGTACCGGTATGGTTTCGGTGTGACGAAGGATGAAACCGAGGCCGTGAAATGGTATCGAAAAGCTGCGGATCAGGGAAGTGATTTTGGCCAGTATTATTTGGCAGAAATGTATGAAAACGGATACGGGGTTGAAAAAAATATGACGGAGGCTAGGAGATGGTATCAGAAAGCGGCTGATCAAGGGTATCAAAAAGCCAAAGATAAGTTGGCCAGTCTGGAGGTTGGTGTATCGGCTTCTGCCAGTGAAATTGGAGATTGGAAGAGCAAGGCTTACAAGTATTATAATGATAAACAGTATCGAGAGGCGATGACGTGGTTCCGAAAAGCTGCCGACGCTGGTGATGCGGGTGCGCAGTACTTTATGGGGGTGATGTATTTTTGTGGGTTGGATGTTGCGAAGGATCATAAGGAAGCCGTGAAATGGTATAAACAGTCGGCTCTCGGTGGTGATATGCACGGGCAATATTCTTTCGGTGAGATGCGAGAGAATGGTTGGGGGATAGAGAAGAATATGGCGGAGGCCAAAACGTGGTATCAGAAATCGGCTGATCAAGGATATGATCGGGCTATCGAGAAACTAAAGGAATTGTCGGGGACGGCTACAAGTTCTACTTCCGGCAAGACGTACAAGGAATACGAGAAAATGGCGGATGAGTTTTACGATAAAAAGAATTACACGGAGGCATTGAAATATTATAAATTGTCAGCTCCGGGTAATGATGGGGGGGTACTCAATCGTTTGGGGTACATGTATTCGGCGGGTGTTGGTGTTGATGTGAATGCATCGGAAGCGGTGAAATGGTTCCGCAAATCGGCAGAGCAGGGATATATGATCGGGCAATATAATATGGGATTGATGTACGAGCTGGGAAGAGGTATTGGGAAGGACGTGAATGAGGCGATCCGTTGGTATCGTAAGGCTGCGGATCAAGGGTATCAAAATGCCAAGGATAAGCTGGCAACCCTGTCAGATACGGGAACAACTTTATCCAAGACGGAGATTAAATATTACGTGGATAAGGCGGATAAATATTACAAAGAGAAGAATTTTCAAGAAGCACTGAAGAATTACTTGATAGCCGCAAATGCCGGGGATGATTACGCTCAAAACTGGGTGGGATGGATGTATAAGAATGCAGAAGGGGTGGAGCAAAATTATATGGAAGCATACAAGTGGAATATGAAATCAGCCGAGAATGGAAATGGTTATGCCATGAATAGCTTGGGAATTATGTGTGAGAACGGGCAGGGGGTGGAGGTAAATCTTCCGAAAGCGGTGGAATGGTATCGGAAAGCTGCAAATGTCGGGAATTCGAATGGAGAGTATAATTTGGGGCGTATGTATCAAGATGGACGGGGAGTAACGAAGAATATTATTTTGGCGAAACAGTGGTTTGAAAAAGCGGCGGCACAGAATAATAGTGATGCGCAGAATAGTTTGGGAATTATCTATTATGATGGCGATGGTATTGCCAAGGATTACGCTAAAGCTATGGAGTGGTATCGGAAAGCGGCTGATCAAGGTAATATGTACGGGGAGTTTAACATTGGCTTGTTGTATGAATTTGGTTACGGGGTGACCAAGAATCTGGATGAAGCTGCCAAGTGGTATCGTCGGGCGGCGAATCGGGGGATGGAACGGGCGAAGACCAAATTACAGGAGTTGGGACGATAAGTATTGAATAAAAAATTAGAATATATGGCTAGATTGAAGTGGGAATACAAGGATAAGGTGATTCGATTTTCAGCAAGTCACGAGGGGCAGGAGAGTGAATTTTATATTGATCCCCGGTTGGTGACTTATTTGACCGAAGGAAAGAAAATCTATGATTTCCAAGTGTATGTTCAGAAGGGACAGACGGATCCTTACGTGTTTGTCGGGAAGTTCACCGATATGACCGTGGAGGAAGGAGTTCTGGAAGGATATGAATTTACCGAATCGGACCAGATAACAGATCATTGCTTTTGTATTTGTCGGGCGTTGAATTTACCGGACCCTTGGTTAAGTGGAGACGGGTGGCGTAGTGAACCTTGCTATTTTGTTGCTAGGAAATTGAACGTGGAGGTTCCTCCTGTTCCCCCGGTACCACCCGTGCCTCCGAAGAATGAGGATGTTCCCCCGGTGAAAGATAACAAGCCAGAGCCTCCCAAGGCACCTGTGGAGGAGCCGAAAAAAGAGCAGGATGAAAAGCCCGAACCGTCCAAGGAACCGGAGGTAAAACCGGAAGAAAAAGATATGGTGGTATGCAAACGTTGTCAGACGAAACAGCGTATCGCGAATCAGTATTGTAAACATTGCGGGGAGTCATTCGTTCCCTTGGAACGTTGTGGAAAATGTGGACGAGAAGTGCCGAAAAATGCTATTTATTGTCCATTTTGCGGTAAAAAGCGATAATAATGATATAAAATATAAAGTTCATGATAACACTTATTCCAAATTCCGGTGTACAGTTTATCACGAAGGAAGTGAATCTTTCTGATGATAAATTGAATAAGTTCAGACCTTTTGAGTATTACGAGGAGAAAGATGAAGAGGAGGAGGACGAAGATGTTTTTCTGTTCAAACTTCCCTACTATTTATCGAGGATTTCCAGTTATATAGAGAAGGCTCCAAGCGAGTCGGGAAATACGGTTATCAATGCCGAGGCTATCAACGTAGAGACGTGGGAGGTCATGGACGAGGAGAAGATCCTGGATCGGGTGATTCACCGTATTCCGGAAGAAGAGATTATTTCTATCCCGGCCCGGAAGGCATTGGAATGCTTTGAGAATAAGTGGTTACCTGTTCCGTATTTATTAAAGACGGCTGCCGGGGATAAATTTCATGACGGGCCGACAGCTTGGGCCCGGATGTGGTTCACGAAGATCGGAACGCTGGATCATGGAAAGACGGGGGCCACGCATCACGTGGTGTTTGCTTTTGACACGACGGAAGCGGAGAGGCAACATCGCTTCATGAGCTTGAAAGCACAGAATGCCCGTACAAACCAGTTTTTTGCAGTCCCTAGGGCTGAAAGTGATTTGTACCAGTATTGGTATGGAAATGAGTGGATTGACAATTGGTTACGGCAAATTGTCCCCTTGTCCGGTTCCGAGCGGGAAAAGGTGTTCACGCATGTGGGATATTATTTCCAACTGTTAAAAGTACTGTTGGGGTCAAATGTATTTGAAGAAATAGAGATTCCCGGGCAGAAGGGAACGCAGGATATAGATGTAGATTTAGTGTTGGATATTGGAAATTCCCGAACTTGTGGGGTGATCTTTGAAACAGATCACGAGACTCCTTTCCAGTTCACGAACGCAGTACCTGTGGCAATACGGGATTTGGGGCAGCCGAATCGGTTGTATCGGGAACCCTTTGAAATGCGGGTCGCTTTTCATGAGCAAGTGTTCGGTAACCGGATAGCCCGTATGGAGGCCGGGGACCAGAATATATTTAATTGGCCCAGCTTGGTTCGGGTGGGCAAAGAAGCGTTGCGTTATTCCGTGATCTTCGGGCAGAAATCCAATTCCTACATGTCAAGTCCGAAACGTTACTTGTGGGATTCCCGGAAACGTCCGGTGAGCTGGATGGTCGTTCCGGCCAATAAAGAGGCGGATTCGGCATCGGCCTTATTTGGTGTGGCTCATCATTTGACGGCAGACGGCGTGTTGTTGGAACGTGCTAGAGAAGATTTGGAGAAAAAGGGAGAAGGGCTGTTGCCTATCGCGGCGATGGAGGCGAACTATTCGAAGAGTTCGTTGATGACTTTCGCCATGTTCGAGATTTTATTACAGACACTTTCTTATATAAATAGTCATGAGTTTCGAGGAAATTCCCGCTTGAAACCGATGTACAAAGATTTTGCCCGGAAATTAAAACGGGTTGTATTCACTTGTCCCACTGCCATGTTGGAGGAGGAGAAGAAAATATTGCGGGAACATGCCGAGGATGCCGTTCATCTGTTAAAAGATTACTTCCCGTCTTCATTGGTTGACGAGGTAGAAATTATCCCGTCGGCAAAAGATATTGGCGTGGATAAGACCAAACGTAAAAATTGGGGATATGATGAGGCTACTTGTAATCAGTTGGCTTTCGTGTATGGCGAGATCATGCATCGTTTCCGAGGAGACGCAGGCCTCTTCTTCAAGTATTCACAGGTTTGGCAGGATTATCTGAAAGAGAAGAATGCGGTACGGATTGCCAGTATTGATATTGGTGGTGGTACTACGGACGTGATGGTTTGCGAGTATTCCAGGGACCCGGATGCGCATATTGTGGTGCTTTCTCCTGATCCGCTTTTCTGGGAAGGGTTTAACTTGGCAGGAGATGACATCGTGAAGAGTATCGTAGAAAGGGTGGTGCTGCCCCCGATCGCGGAATATGCCCGGGAACAGGGATGCACGTCCACTTTCGAATGTATGAATTTTCTGTTCGGTCCTCACTTGGGTACACAAAACGGGACAATGCAACAATTACAGTTGATGTTCTCCACGCAGGTGGCTTACCCGATAGCCTTGGGGATTCTGGATCATGTGCGGGAAAACAGAAATGCTTGTTTCTACACCTTCAATGATTTCTACACGGACAATAAGCATGCAAACCCGGTGAATCAAGTGATTCAATACGTGAATGACGAGTTTAGAAATCATGGGGCTACTTCATTTAACTTATTGAACGTGAAGTGGAATATTGATAATCGTTTTATAAATCAGGTGATCGGGCAGGTAATTGAAAAGTTATTAGGGGATGTGTGTAAGAAGTTGAAAGCATACGAATGTGATTACGTGTTGCTTTCCGGTTGCCCGACGACCTTACCGGTTGTGAAAGACCTATTTTACAAGTACTTGCCTGTACCGCCGGAACGGGTTATCCCCATGGGTAACTATCGAATTGGAGAATGGTATCCGTTCTCTAATAATGCCGGGCAGATTAAAGACCCGAAGACTTGCGTGGCCGTGGGGGCGGCAATCGCTTTAATGAGTGGGGAATTGATGCGCTTGGATAATTTCCGGCTAGACATCGGCAAGTTAAAAGAGAAATTCGAGTCAACGGCTAAATATATCGGTATTTATGACAAGATAAAGTCTCACTTGGCATCTATTTGCTTTGATGAGAACGAAAATAATAAACAATTGCGTTTTGATGGTCCCATGTTGCTCGGGTTTAAGCAATTCGAGGCGACGGAGTGGGTTGCCTCTCCCATGTATTTACTGGATTTTGCATCGTCGGAAAAGGCCCAGATGATCAAGGATAAGTTACCTTTATCCGTGAATATCGAGCGTTCGGAACGGAATCGGGAAGCATTAAAGATCCGGGGGACTATTTACGATCGGGACGGGCATGCCGTATCACCGGAGTATCTGATTTTGCGGTTACAGACCTTGGCAGATGAGCAGGGGTATTGGTTGGATTCAGGGATCTTCTCGATTAACGATAACGTGGACGGCTTATGAATGTGACAAGAGAAAAATCCGCTTTGTTGTCTTGGGAAACGAGAGGGGACGATGCCGAGCGTTTGGCAGTTTGGTTAACGACGTTTCTGGGGGAGGACGTATTCCGACGTCTGGAAGAGAATGAAAACTTGCACGTGTCCATGTTGGAGGAAAAGAAAGATGTCACGGGTTGGTTAACAGCAGGTTTAAAAACAATTCTGAAGTCGGAGGACTTGGAGTTGTTGGTGCAACGTGTGGAACAGGAAATACAAGAATTGCAGAAAAGATTGATCGTTGCCGAGGAAATTCAGGTTTCTAATCAGGATATAACGGCTGATTGTGAACGACAGAAAAGGGAGATAGAGGCTTTGGAGGTGAAGTTGGAGCCTTTGCAAAGAGAGGTGAACAGCTTGAAAAAGAAAGTGGCTGCATCCGTGGGAATTGATGTTATGGTGGATGCTGTTTTTTCCGGAGAAGCCGTGGAGATTCAGACCATAAATCAGCTGTTGAAAGAGGATATAAAGAATCCTTCCGAGGCATTGTCTGCCTTTTGCGTGGCGCTGGCAAAGACTTGGGGAATTTTAGTGCGAGCTTTGCAGAAAGAGGGTGAGGAGGAAGAGAAAATGGAAATTCTGCATGCCGCCTTGACTCGTGTGTTAGAGGCCTTAACGGGACTTTATATTCCCCAGCGGCGAGCCGTGTTGGAGCAGTTGGCTAAATTGTGTAATTCGAGGGTTTCGGATTACCTGTTTATTTCACCGGAAGAGAGTAAAGAAATTGATTTAAGGATTCACAACGCCGCGTCTATCGGGGGGAACCAGATACTAGAAGGGCGAACGTTTGCCGTGGTAAACCGTTCTTCCTACCAGACAGTGAAATACGCGGAAATCGAGGTTTGTTAACAATATAGAAAGATATAGGATATGAAAGATATAGTTGCTAAATGCCAGATCGTTGGACGAGGAATAAGTTCTGCCCTCCGGTGGATGGAAGAGTTCGCATCCGAAGAAAAGCAGCGAGCCTCCCTTGCTAAACTGAAAAAGTTAAACCGGGAGATTAAGAAGTTGGAACGGGCAACACATTTAAAGCCGGCCGTGGCTTTGTTCGGTCCCAGTCAGGCGGGTAAGTCTTTTATGGTGGGGCTGTTGGCAAAGAGTTCCAGCGATGAAGTGATGTACGTGGCGGACGATACGACTGGGAAAATGTATGATTTTACAGATCAGATCAATCCTCCTGGAGGAAAAGAATCTACCGGATTGGTTACTCGATTCACCGTGGAGCGACACGCGGGACAACCGGCAGATAAGCCGATTATGGTGAAATTGTTCAGCCAGGTGGATTTGGTGAAGATTATCGCCGTGGGATTTCATAAAAATATTATAGAACCCGCGACTTGCCCGAGAGAGCAATTGCTGGGAGAGGTGGAAAAGGTGTTGGCTGATTTGAGGGGAGAGATGCGGGAGACACCTTATCCGGAGATTGACGAGGATCAGATCATGGGTATCAAGGAATATTTATCCATGAAGTTAGGGGATAAATATATCATTCGCACGTTGGACGAGATGTCTTTCTGGGAAAGGGCGGCCGAGATATTGCCATACGTGTCTTGGGACAAACGGTATGAATTGTTGCAGTTCATATGGGGTAAGCATGACTTCTTCAATGATTTGTTTATTTTGTTGAGCCGGGGATTGAGTACGTTGAATTTTGCCAATATGGCTTATGTTGGTTTTGACGCTTTGGTTCCGCGAGAAGTTTCTATCATTGACGTGAGTCGTTACTCCGAGATCAAGGAGAGTGAAGAGGAATGGTGCCGGAAGAATGCCCGGACGGGAGTGCGAACCAAATCGCTGGAAGTTTCTGCCGGTGGTAAGTTGGCGAATATAGACCGGACGATATTGAGCGCGCTTATTTCCGAATTGGTGCTGACATTACCCACGAACGTGTTGGAAGATCATAGTCGTGATTTTCTGAAGAATGCAGACATATTGGATTTCCCGGGAGAACGCTCGGCTGATATGTTCAAAGAGAGAGATTTCGTCGTGAAGGGATTTGAGGATCAGTTGAAAGTGTTTTTGCGGGGACGGGTGTCCTACCTGTTTGATTATTATAGTTTAAACTTTGGTATCAGTTCCTTGTGCTTGGTTCTGGGAGATGGTAATCACGAGGTGGCACAGTTGCCGCATTTGATTCTGGAGTGGATTCATGGAATACATGGGGAAAGTCCGGAGGCTCGTGCCCGTAAAGAGAGCGATACGAAAATGTTGACCGGACAGGATTACGCGAATCCGTTGTTTGTTATCCTTTCTAAGTTCAACACGGCATTTGATAAGGGAAATGCCATGAAAAAAGAGGGGTATTACAGTATATGGAATGGCCGTTTTGATGATAATTTCAGTCAGGCCTACACGAAGCAGATGACAGACGTGTGGACCAAAAAATGGACGGATAAGGACTCATTCAAGAATGTTTTCATTTTGAGAAATCCGATGTTCTCTAAAGCTTATTTTAAGAACCGGGGAGGGGAAACCCACGTGTGGGAAGAGGGATTAAAGGAAGAGTTTGAAGTTATGATGAGCTATATGAGGGAGTCCTTCGTGACCGACGAGAATGTACGTTCTTTGGTGGATAAGCCGGAGGCTTGTTGGGATGATATGATTCAGCCGAATCATAGTGGTATTGATTATATGATGCCCTACCTGACCCCGGTAACAGATCCCCGTATCAAGAAAAAACAAATAGAGGATGCCGTGGAACAGGTACGTAAGATCGTGCTGAATGAATTGGAACAGTATTACGTGGGGGGAAATATTGAAGTGGAGTTGAGTAAGGCGAAAAAGAATGCTTTACAGACTAACCTACTGATTGGCAAGATGATCTCCGAGCAACGAACAGGGAAATTTATTACCGCTTTGTCTTGTCCGGATTATGTGGCGAGAAGAGTGTACCAAGAGTTCGTGAACGGGCAGTTCGCGGTGCAGAAAGAGGTGAGTCAAGTAAACGTGTCGGATAACCAAGTATTGGTAGATTTACTGGATAGCTACGGTATTCAAGTTGTCCCCGGGAAAACTCGTTACGAGGAAATTATTTCACAGTTAAAGACGGTTACGGATATTGATGATGAAAAGATGTTGCTGGAGGTGATCGGGGAGGCTGGCATTGATGAGGCTGATTTACATGCTTTGGCTTTCTACGATCGGACAAAAGAGAATGATCCGGTGTACCAGTTTGTAAATCGTCTGGTAGGGGAGTGGTTGAGGCATATAGACAGTATGGACAGTTCTCGTTTGAAGGAGGAGTTTTGTATTGTGAACCCGGTGGCCTTTGTACAGGTTGTGGGGGTGCTGAAAGATAATTATGAACGGGTAGGGTTGAAAGAGCGTTTAGTGGATGCTCTTCGGAGCCAAGTGGAGAGTTATGATGTATCTCGGAATCAGAATTTCGAGTTGGTAACTCGTATCGCCTCCTCCGTTATAAATCAATTCGTGTTCTCTTTGGGATGGATATGGGTACCTGTATCTGAACGTCCGGTTCAGAAATCATCCGGTACACCGATATTTACCCCGGGGGAGGAAGGAATGGATATTGCCCAGAGCTGGCGAACCGGTTTGGTGGAATCGTTCGTGGCCAATGTTTACTTCAAGAGTAAAGTAGATAATAAATCGAATTTGAAGTCGATGTCTAAACTAGGTGAGATTATTCATTCGATACAGGAAGATTAAGGGTATGAAAAGTCGTGAGTTGTTTAAGATAAAATTAGAGAATTATCGTCCTCTACTGTGGTATGGTGATACGGTTTTCGGCCGATATGCGTCAATTAAGAATTTGCTAGGTTCTCAATTCGGACGAGAGTTTGCAAACGTGCTGGCAGAACCTTCCGTGATGGATGGTGAAAATGGAGTTCGATACGGGGTTTGGTATGCTGAGAACGTGGAGGAATACCGATCTTTTGATAAACTCGGGCCGGAGGAACAAGAGCAGGCAGCCAATCAACTCTCCGGGATGCTGGAAAAAGTGACAACATTCGCGGATCAGTTATTGCAAAGTGGGGAGACTTCCCACAAGCAGATGGGTGAGATTCTGCATCTGGCATTCCGGGTTCCGGGATATGAATCTATTTATTGGGGTAACGGGCAAGTGATCCTGGTTTTATGGGGATTTGTTTCTGATGAGTTAAGCAAGAAAAGTTTTAGCTTGCGGGATGCATTGAGTCGATTCCGTCCCCAAGTGACACCCCCGGAACCTCCGACGAAGGTGACGCCTCCGCCTGTGCCGGAAACCGGAACTACTGGTATCACGGGAGACGTGAAAGAACCTGTTGTTACTCCACCGCCTATTCCCGAAAAGAATAAGGAGATAAACAAAAACGTGGAGGAACATGAAAAGGATATAAAGATAACGGATGAAACAACCACGGTTACGAAGGATGTGAAAGTAAAGAAAGCGTCTCGCTGGAGACTTTGGTGGGGAAAATGGTGGAAACGTTTATTGTGGATTTTACTAGCCTTATTACTCCTGTTATTATTGTTTTTCCTGTTGAATAACTCTCGTTGCGGAGGTTCAACAGGCCGGGATGAGACCACTCATATTTTAACGAATCCGGTACCGGGACGTGACCAAGATCGTTCGGGCGACCGAGATCGGCAGAATCCGGTGCCGCCTGTCCGAAGGGAACAGATTCCGGAGACGCCCCTTCCTATTAATAGAGATGATGTACGTCCCATGCCGGGAGATACATTGCAGCGTCCTATTGTGGGTAATCGCCTGAATGTTATTATTAACCGGGACAATACGATAGAAGAGTTTCTGGAAGATTTCAATGCAAGGTATGCGGATCAAGCTCAAGTCGTGTATTGCGACACGCTGGCTAACTTGTTGCAAGTACAATTCGCCACGGATGACATTGTTGTCTGGAAAGAAAGACTGCAAAAGTTGACGGGAGTCCGGATGGTTTTCACAGAAGGTGTCTTTGGTGCGGAAGTGATACCGGATGAGCCGGGTTTTAAGGATGCGGATGAGTCTTATTATTTTAAACTCATCCGGGCTTTTCAGGGATGGGATGTGACGATGGGAAGGGAGGATGTTGTTGTTGCGGTCATTGACAACGCTTTCGATTTGGAACACGAAGAGTTGAAAGGTCAATGTGTCAATCCTTGGAATATCATGACTAATTCGCCGGATGTGAACACGTATGGGGGAACGCAGCGTCATGGGACCCACGTGGCCTCGTTGGTTGTTGGAGCCATAAATGGAGTGGGGGTTTCCGGAATAGCCCCGGGATGTAAAGTGATGCCGATACAGGTGGGAGTTGAGGACGGGAGTATGCCGACGTCTGCCATCATCAAAGGTTTCCTATACGCTTTAAAACAAGGGGTACAAGTTATAAGTATTTCCATCGGGAGTAATCCTCGGGAGGGAACGGATCAGCTGCCGTGGGATGTACAGGAACAGATCGGGCAAACTACTTTCGTTGAAGAAGGAATGTTCTGGAATGAATTATATGTCTATGCAGAGGAATGTGGCGTGTTGGTGGTGGAATGTGCGGGAAATGAAAACATATTGACCGTCGTTGACCCGATGAAACGTTCCGATAAAGTTTTATATGTAGGAGCTGTCGGAGTGAATGCCGAGCCAGCTTGGTTCTCGAATTTTGGGAAATATGTATCCATTTGCGCCCCCGGTATGAGTATCTATAATGCCATCCCGGATAATAAGTATGATTTTTTACAAGGAACGAGTATGTCAACTCCTATTGTTGCCGGAGCGGCAGCTTTGCTGTTTTCACTTGGGGATGATGTCAAGTTTACGGACGTTAAGGAGGCTTTAGTGAAGACAGCCATACCTTTGCCGGGGAACGGGGTACGTAAGCAAATCGGAAACTTGTTGCAAGTAGATAAAGCGATGGCCTATCTTCAGAAGAATAATCCTTTGCTCGCAGATCCATGTACTCGTAAAATAGACAGTTTAGAACGGGAAATCGAGCGTTTGAAAAAACAATTAAATCAACACTGATGCTACTACTGAGGACAACCGGATTGGAGCATGTTGTTCCTATTGTCAGGGACAATCTGGAATTGATTGCTTTATACCGTCAAATAAAGAGTAACCTGGGAAGAAATGAGGAATATCGTATTTTTGCGGAACCTAGTATTGACCGTTTCAAGAAACAAATTAGCTGGTACACGGAATACGAGGAAGAATTTTCTCCTTTGCGGGCTGTTTTTGCGTCCTGTTCTCTGCAAGTTCAGGACGAAATAAAATCCGCTCTAAAAGAGAAGATTGATACCGTGTTGGCCCATTTTAATCCGGACAATGGGGTGAAGAATCCCGATTACGTGGCATTTTATCAATTACTGTTGCAATGTATCGAGATCCCCTCACTGGAAGATTGCGTATACATGAGTCGCTTGGCGGACGGTACGTTACATTTCGTGCTAACGGAATGGGGGTTCTTGAGCAACACGTCAAATGCAGAGATGGGGATTATCCAGAAGATAAGACCCTTGAGAAATGTCATGATCGATTGCATTTATACGGATGGAACTCCGGCAAGCCAAGTTTTACTGCATTTCAAGCAAGGAGAACGTACTTGGAAAGCGATGACTGACGGGAATGGAAAATGTAATTTTTCTTTGCCTGTCGGGACTTCTTTCGAGGCTTATGACGTGCGGGAAGAAGGGAAACAACGTTTCTTGAAAGGGTTTAACGTGTTGGATCACGCGAAATACCAGTTGGTTTTGGAGGCAGAGGATAAGCCAATGCCTCCTCCGGTACCCCCGGTTCCGCCCAAACAAGGAACCCCGCCTCCGGTACCCCCGTTGGGTGTGAAACAACCAGCAGAGGCCCCGCTTCCGCATAACCGGAAGACGGTGCATGTAATGAATCATTTGAACGAGGTGCTGACAGGAGTTCCCGTGCATGTTTGGGGGGAAGGAATCAATCTCCGGACAACAACGGATGAGAATGGTAATTTCTATCTGCATGATGTCTGGGGAACTAAAAAAGTGAAAATGAAGATCGGTGATGCTCCCGGGAAATTAAAGATCGTGCCGGATGCAGACTATTATCAAATGACGGTTTATCCCAAGAAAAAGAGACCTTGGTGGCTTTGGTTGTTGGGTATATTGTTATTACTCCTGTTATTATGGCTGTTGCGGGATTGCAGTTGTTCGTGTCAGCGACCTGCAGACGTCCCTGTTTTACCGGATTCTACTGTTACGCACCGGGAGACTGTTCCGGCTCCACCGGATTCATTGACGGAACCTCCCAGGGATACCGTGTTGCGGGGTGAAAGAGGTTCTTTGAGAATAAATTTGCAGTGGGGTAGCACGGATGATTTGGATTTGCTCGTGATTAATCCCTGTTCGGATACGATCTATTACAAGCGTAAACGACAGGTTTGTGGCGGTTGTACAGGAACTTTGGATGTAGATGCAAATGCAAAACCGGAAATGGCTATCGCGAATCCTCAGGAAAATATATTCTTTGACGAATTGCCCCGGGGAGAAATTCAAGTGGGGGTGCAGATGTATAATAAACGGGTATCGAACACTTGTCCGTTTAGAATAACAATTCAAGCTCATAATTTTGAGCAAGTGATAGATACTGTACTTGTTTTTGATAGATTAAGGGAAAATATGATTATTTTTACCAAGAAATTTGATTGATGTATATAGATAAATGTGTAGTGTTATGAAATGTTCTCGATGTGGTCATGATAATGATTCTGATGCGTTATATTGCGTGGAATGTGGTTTGGTGTTGAATGGAGCCCACTCGTGCAAGGCTTGTCATAATTGGTTGAATCCGGGATATAAATATTGCATCTATTGTGGGAAGAAACAAGGGGCTAACGTGGCAAAAATAGCCGGAATATCTACCTTAGTCGTTGTTCTGTTGGCGGTGGCTTTTGCCGTGTGGTATTTCTATCCTGTTAATACCCCGGAAACTCCCGTTGCCAATAATGACCAGATCATAGAGCTTATCCAGAAAAACTTAGGCGAGGTGTCTGCCGGACATGTAGATTTATCGCAACCACCCGCCCAGTTGAACACGGTTTTAAGTGACTTTGCCGCACCTGATTCCGTCTGCGTGGAGGACCGGTTTATCGGTCAGCGTTTTACTCCCAAGGAGTTTTTGAATCATTTATGGTTAACGGGGGAAGTATATCAGGTCATTTCCGTGACCAAGAATGATGCGAAGAAAATAACCGAATTAGTGGTAACAAAATGATATAACTATGATAAAGAGAGTTTTACTATTCACGTGCGTCTGTACGCTGGCCGTTTTGAGTACTTCTGCCCAGACTTTCAGGAATAAGTTATTCCCATCGAACGAGATTAGTGGTGAGGAATTTAAAAAGCAGGCCATAAACAAGATACAGTCATTACAGAATTATCTGGAAGTCTTGGTGAAGAACGATCAGAATACTTCTAAAACAGCCAAGAACGCGGCAGTCGAAAATGCCGTACGTCTATTTTCAGATGAAAACCGTATCGTAGAGGTAAATTCAACATCCCGGCCCAAGCCCCGGAAACTAAAGGTTCGTCAGTATTTGGTGAGAATCGCCTTCTTGTCCGAGAAAGTGTACGATAAAGTGACGATTCGTTTTTATGATGTCTTTTTCATTTCTAATTTCAAGAAGCGTCCGGATGGGAAGTACGAGGCTGTGGTTTCCATGAGTCAAAAGTTTACGGGAGAAGGTGATCGTCCCTATTCCGATGTCGTGCAAAAGAACATACAGATCATACTTGTTCCTATTCAAAAGCCGGAAGGCACGTATTACGAAGTAAAACTGGGGGATATTTCGATCACGGATAATAATATATAATACCTTGAAAATACTGAATTTATATAAATACATCCTTCTCGTTATTTGTGGTTTACAGAGCGTTACTCTGGCGGCTCAAGGTTTTGATGATGACAGGGCGATAAATAACGTGTTGACGATGCGTGTTAAAATGCTGGACGAGTTTTTCCAGCGTTTTAACGGGAAATACACGGTACATGCATTTCAGCAGGAGAATTTAGATTCCGTTTTGTTGGAAAAGATGGCTACGGTAATGAAGGATCGGGAAATGATGATTCAATTCCTGGTAAATCAACGAAACGAGAAATTGGTGGAAAGTCCGGTTGTAAAGGAATTCGTGAAACAGGTTGTGAAGGATTCCACCTTGTTGTCTTTTTATGATCCGGATTGGTATGCCGTGATTACCTGCAAAATCAAGATAAAGGGGAAGGAAGAACGCGTGAATTTGACGTTAAAAGTTCAACAGGGGGAACAGGGCGATAGCCGATGGGTTATCGTGGGATGTAGCCCTTTTAACGAGAAGGCTTTCACCCCGAAAGTAGATTCTCTTTTCTTTATCGGCCCGGCTAATAATGAATTGAACTTCATGGAACTTTCAAGTAATATGGTAGCAGACACTTCGTTGGTAACCTATTGGGCGAAGGGAATTCAGCCGGATTACCTGACTCTTTTTTCTTGGTTGACGTACAGCGGGACGGCAGAACTACAAAAAATCGAATCTATAAAGTACTATTGTTTGCAGGTGAAAAATTATATGTTCACGATCGAATTTTTTAACCGGGCCGAGTACAATTCCGGCTGGCTGATCTCTTCCGTGCAGAAAATGAATAGCGAACAGAAAGTTGCCTTCCGAAAGGAGTCTCTTTTCGTGAAAGGAGAAGTTCTCCAGTGGAAATTGTTTCAAAGATAATCTTGTATTATCTCGCTTGATTTCGCTAAAGTTACATGAATTTTTCGTATATTTGTATGTTTTGTGTCGGGATGAAATTCCGGCTGTGAATGAACAGTTTAGCGAATATAAGAAATAAGAAAAAACAATTAAATATATCATATGAGTGAAGAATTAGAGCAGAACATGAGTGAAGAAATAGAGCAAACGAATAACGAGTATTCGGCTGATAGTATTCAAGTGTTGGAGGGGTTGGAGGCCGTTCGTATGCGTCCGTCCATGTATATTGGAGATGTTAATACGAAAGGATTGCATCATTTGGTGTACGAGGTGGTCGATAACTCGATTGACGAGGCGTTGGCTGGCTATTGTAAAAATATCGATGTAACGATTAACGAGGATAACTCGATCAGCGTGTCTGACGATGGACGTGGAATTCCGACGGGAATGAACCAGAAAGAGAATCGCTCGGCACTGGAAGTCGTGATGACGATTCTGCATGCCGGTGGTAAATTTGATAAAGGTTCTTACAAGGTTTCCGGGGGACTTCACGGGGTGGGTGTATCCTGTGTGAACGCGCTTTCCACGAAATTGGTCGCAACCATTTATCGTGAAGGTAAAATCTGGTGCCAAGAGTACAGTAAAGGATTCCCGTTAGCAGATGTGCAAGTGATTGGCGAGACGGATCGGACGGGTACGACGATCTATTTCAAGCCGGATGATTCTATATTTTATGTAACAGAATATAAATATGATATTTTAGCTGCCCGTTTGCGGGAGTTGGCTTACCTAAACCGGGGGATCCGCTTGTCGTTAACCGATAAACGGACGATTGATCCGGACACGAACGAGTTTAAGTCAGAAGTTTTCTACTCGGAAAAAGGATTGAGTGAATTCGTGGAATACTTGGATGAAACCCGGGAGAAATTGATTGACGAAACCATTCATATCACGACCGAAAAGAATGGAATTCCGATCGAGGTGGCCATGCATTACAACACGGAGTTTAAGGAAAATGTTTACTCTTACGTGAATAATATCAACACGATCGAGGGGGGAACACACCTTGCCGGATTCCGTCGGGGAGTGATGCAAACCTTGAAGACGTATGCCGATAATTCCGGGATGTTAAGCAAGTTGAAGTTTGATATTAGCGGGGAAGATTTCCGTGAAGGTCTGACAGCTATTATTTCCGTGAAGGTGGCAGAACCTCAATTCGAGGGACAGACCAAGACCAAGTTAGGTAATACTGAGGTTGGATCGGCCGTGGCTCAAGCAGTAAGTGTCGCATTAGCAAATTATCTGGAGGAACATCCGAAAGATGCCCGTGCTATCGTGGACAAGGTAATCCTTGCCGCACAAGCTCGTCATGCGGCCCGTAAAGCCCGTGAACTTGTGCAACGGAAGACGGTGCTTTCCGGTTCCGGTTTGCCCGGTAAATTGGCGGATTGTTCGGATAATAACCCGGAGAACTGCGAGATATTCCTTGTCGAGGGAGACTCAGCAGGGGGTACAGCTAAACAAGGGCGTGACCGTAAATTCCAGGCAATCCTTCCATTGAGAGGTAAAATCCTGAACGTGGAGAAAGCGTTGGCTCATCGCGTGTGGGAAAGCGAGGAGATCAAGATGATCTTCCAAGCTTTGGGTATCACGATTGGTACAGCGGAAGACAGTAAAGCGGTTAATTTGGAAAAAATACGTTACCACAAGATCGTGATCATGGCCGATGCCGACGTCGACGGGGCGCACATTGCCACGTTGATTATGACATTATTTTTCCGTTACATGAGATCGGTAATTGAAAACGGTTACTTGTATATCGCAACCCCGCCTCTTTACTCCGTGAAGAAAGGAAAGGATCAACGCTATTGCTGGACGGAAGAACAGCGTTTGCAATTGATCCAGGAAATGGGAGCGGGTAAAGAGAGCAGTTTGCATATCCAGCGTTACAAAGGTCTTGGTGAAATGACAGCAGAACAGTTGTGGGACACGACGATGTCTCCCGACGGCAGAACGTTGCGTCAGGTGACGATCGAGAATGCTGCCGAGGCAGACCGTATTTTCTCCATGCTTATGGGGGACGATGTGCCGCCTCGTAGACAGTTTATCGAACAGAACGCTACATACGCTAACATTGACGCTTAAGCGTCAATGTAGTTCCAAGTTGCAGGTTAATGGGTTACAGGTTTGTACTATTAATCTGCAATTTGTTTTATGAAATGAATGACTTACAACCTGTAACTTTTAATCTATGAAAATTTGTGTGTTTTGTGCATCATCGGAGAGTGTCGATAACGTGTATTTTGAGGCTGCGGCTGATTTGGGGAAAGAGATCGTGATGCGGGGATGGGGGTTGCTGTATGGCGGGACAAATTGCGGGTTGATGCGTGAGGTGTCGGATGCCGTGAAGAATGGTGGGGGAGAGGTGACCGGGATCATTCCGCAATGCATCGTGAACCGGGGTGTTTCGGCAGAAGGTATTTCCGAATTAATCGTGGCTCCCGATATGAAAGAACGAAAGAGCATGATGCGTGAAAAAGCAGATGCTTTTATCGCTTTACCCGGGGGATGGGGAACGCTGGAAGAGATCACGGAAGTGATTACCTTGAAACAATTGGGAAACCACAGCAAACCTATTGTTTTTGTCAATACGAACGGATTCTATGATAAGTTCTTCCAATTTATCGAAGATTGCAAAAAAGAAGGCTTTATTTCCAAGGCTTACGACGGACTTTATATGGTGGCAGACCGGGTAGAAAGCGTGTTTGGTTATCTTGAAAACTATAAAGAAAAACACGTCGTTAGTAAATATGCCTGAATTTAAGCTACATTTACTTGTTGGAATTAGATATATTTACATATATTTGCGTTAAAGTTCATATACGAGATATGTCGTGTGGTGTTTTTTAACATCAATCTTAAAATACCCCTTGTAGTGATTACATTGGAATTTTTAAAATTAGTTTTAGTTTAGTTTAGTTTGTAAAAAAGGAGGTGATTTCACCTCCTTTTTTTATTTTATCATAAATGTTCTTTTACTCTTTGTCGTCGATCAGCCCTCTGCCTGTCTTTACAATCTGATTGGAATCTTTGAGTAAAGAGATCGCTTTGTCGAGCACACCGTTAATGAAGGCTCCACTTTTAGGAGAGCTGTAAGTTTTAGATATTTCGATATATTCGTCGAGAGTTACCTTGATCGGGATCGACGGGAAATTCCTTAATTCGGAAATGGCACACGACATGATCAGCTTATCCATATCGGAAATACGCTCGATTTCCCAATTATAGGTAAATTTATCGATCAGCTTGATGTTTTCTTCGCTTTCGAGCAATGATTTGCGCATCAGCGTACGGGCATATTCTGTGTCTTCTTCCGGCTTAAATACAGGATACAGAATTATGTCTTCTTCTGTCTGTTCGGCCTGAATGTTTTTTAATGTTTTATGCACCAGGCTGAGAACGAGTTCGAAATCGTCGTTCCAATACAGGCTTTTCTCTTCCAGAGTTTGATAAAACATGTCGTCGGAAATAATAATTTCAGCAAATAGATTGATAACCATTTGCTTATGGTCTTCGAAACCGACATCTTTTTGATGCATATATTTCTGATAAGCTTTTGTTTCGATCAGCTTGTTATAGAAATATAATACCGTTTCCTGTGAATCGTTCCAGCTGACGGTGTTGTTATTGATATAGCTTTGGAATTTATGGTTGTTCCAAATTGTTTTGAGAACCGGATTATCGATGAACCTTGTGTTGGGATTTAAGTCGATATTGGAAGCGAGGCGTTTATTGCGTGCCGCATCGATTTTTAGAAATGCCCGGCGCTGTATTTCCGTTAGAAGGAGTAAGGTTTCATAGTACAAATCTGTACTTTTAGAAATACTTTTCATGAGTTCGCGCTCAACTTCTGCGATCGTCACGCCTTCTCGTTTCCCGTATGCATATAGAAGCTGTAATACTTTAATACGGATTAATCTTCTGCTTGTCATTTTTATGAAGAACTAAAATAATGGTTCATTTTTGAGGTGGCAAAGATAGAGAAATAGTATGAATTATGAAACGGAAGGATTATTTTTCTGCCGATAGTTTTAACAATCCGCCCCGAACTGTAAAACAACATAGAAAGTTGTTTGTTATACTTACTGCTTTTATGAAATGCTTTTCGGCCATAGTCGAGTGTATGCCGGGATAGGAGAAAAGGCGGATAAAATCAGAGTGATTCTTTCAAAAGGGAAGGAATAATTTGTTTTATGATTTACGATTAATTTAGTAGTCAATTAAAATTGTATATTTGTCATTCCATACCTGTGAACAATACATAATAGGTAAGGGGCTGTATATGAAAATATTACTTACATTATATATAATAATCGGGGTTACCTTCTGTTCTTGGGGGCAGGAGTTGAGGTGTAATGTTTCGGTCTCTTCTCAAAGAATCCAGGGAACAAACCGGGATCTTTTTACAAATATGCAGCGGGATATTAGCGAATTTATGAATAATACCCGTTGGTCCGGTAATGTATTTACTTATGATGAACGGATCGAATGTAATTTGCAGATCGTGCTGGACGAACAAACCGGAGGAGATATTTTTAAAGGCTCTATGCAGGTGCGGGTAAGCCGCCCGGTTTACAATTCTTCTTATAATGCGGCTTTATTGAATCTGAAAGACGACGATATCGAATTTTCTTATCGGGAATACGAGCCTTTAACCTATAATGAAGCAGGGCAGAACGGGAATTTGGTTAATTTGCTCGTCTTCTATGCAAATGTGATTTTGGGGGTCGATTACGACAGTTTTTCCCTGATGGGGGGAAGCGATTTTTATAGCCGGGCGGAAAATGTCGTGGCTCAATGCCAGAATACGAGAGAAGCAGGTTGGAAATCGTTCGAAAGCCGCCGGAACCGCTATTGGCTCATCAATAATTTACAGGACAGAAGTTATTCGCCTGTGAGGGAATGTATATACCGTTATCACCGGTTGGGGCTGGATGCGATGAGCGATAATGTAAACGACGGCAGGCTGGAAGTGATGTCGGCATTGGAATTATTGCAAAGAGCCCATCGTACAAAGCCGAACTCATATATTTTGCAAGTGTTCTTTGACGCAAAATCGGACGAAATTGTCAATATATTCAAACCTGCTTTTACCGATGAACGAAAACGGGTATATAATATTGTGACGGAGGCGAATCCGTCTAATAGTTCGAAATATTCGGCTTTGATACAGGAGAAAACGAATTGATATTATGATTGAAAGTATCGCCATAAATAATTATGCATTGATCGATAAAACCGAAATCGAACTCGAGAAGGGATTGTCGATTATCACCGGGGAAACCGGAGCCGGAAAATCCATTTTGCTGGGAGCGATCGGGCTGACCTTGGGACAGCGGGCCGAATCGGCGGCCATTATGGATAAGGGAAAGAAATGTGTGGTCGAGATTGTTTACCGGATTGCAGACTACCACCTGAATGAATGGTTCGAAAGAAACGAACTCGATTATTCGGACAGTACGGTGATACGCCGGGAAGTTTTTGCCGACGGGAAATCCCGTAGTTTTATTAACGACACTCCGGTCAATAACAAGTTGCTGAAAGAATTCGGCAGTTTTTTGATCGATATACATTCCCAGCATCAATCTTTATTATTAGGACAGCCGGAATACCAGACCGATATTTTGGATGCTTTTTGCGGGAATGCCGGGTTGGTGAATGAATATAAAAGTTTGTATCAGGCTTACCGCAGCCTGGGCAGCGAATTAAAAGCATTGAAAAGTGGTGCGGCGGATGCTGAGAAAGAAAGCGATTATCTGAACTTTCAGTTTAACCAGCTGGATGGTGCCCGTTTGCAGGAGGGGGAGAAAGAAGAGCTGGAAGAGGAATTGGCATTGCTGTCGAATGCCGAGGCTGTCAAGGCGGCGTTTGCCGGGCTGGCTTTTCATTTACAGGATGCGGATAATGCCGTGATTCAGGTGCTCAAGTCTTCGAAAAACGCAATTGCCGGAATGAGTGAAGTGGTAAAGGAAGCCGGAGAATTTTGCGGGCGTTTAAATTCCGTTATCATAGAGTTGAACGACTTGGCCGATGAAGCCGGAAGAAAGGCAGAAAGCCTGGAATATGATCCTGCACGGATCGGGCAGATCGATGCCCGCCTCAATGTGATTTACGATCTGATGTATAAATATAAGGTAGAATCGGTGGCGGAGCTGATTGCCGTGCGGGAAGAGATCGGCGGGAAGTTGAAGGGGATACAGCATGGCTCGGAAGAGATCGAAGAATTGGAAAGACGCTTACAGGAAACCGAACGGCAGTTGAAAGTGCTGGCGGAACGGATCCACCGGGTGCGGGTAGAGGCAGAGGGGAGATTGTGTGAAGAAATGAAATCCCTGCTTACCGGATTGGGGATCAGGCATGCCGAATTTGTGGTGAAAGTAACCCCGCTGGCAGAATACACCCCGACAGGGACCGATGAAGTGAAATTTTTATTTTCTGCCAATAAAAACCAGCAACCGGGGGAGATTGCCAAAGTGGCTTCCGGGGGAGAGATTTCCAGAGTGATGCTGTCCCTGAAGTATGTGCTTTCTAAAACCCGCTTGTTACCTGTGATCGTATTCGACGAGATCGATACGGGATTATCGGGGGAAGTCGCCCATAAAATGGCACAAATGATGAAAGAAATGGCCTCCCGGATGCAGGTGATCAGTATTTCGCATTTGCCTCAAATCGCTGCGGCGGGAAATTGTCATTTCAAAGTATATAAAGAAGACAATCCGCATACTACGATTTCGCGTATAAAAAAATTATGTCCGGAAGAACGGGTCCGGGAGATCGCCGGGATGATCAGCGGTAGCGAGATTACTTCCGCAGCGCTGGAAACGGCAAAAAATCTATTGAAAATTTAAATCATATAACAATAAATTCTATTTATCACTAAAAAAAGAAGTATGGCTTATAATTTGTTGAAAGGAAAAAGAGGGATTATTTTCGGAGCGTTGAACGAGATGTCTATTGCGTGGAAGGTGGCAGAACATTGCCTGGAAGAAGGTGCTGAAATCGTATTGACCAATACTCCTTTATCCATTCGTATGGGAGGGATTCAGGAATTTGCCGATAAAAATAATATACCCTTGATTCCGGCCGATGCCACTAACTTAGACGATCTTGAAAATCTGTTTAAAGAGGCCATGAACCACTTCGGAGGAAAAGTGGATTTTGTTTTACATTCGATCGGCATGTCGCTCAATGTAAGAAAAAAGCGTCCTTATGACGATCTGGATTACGATTTTTTACAGAAAACATTGGATATTTCGGCTATCTCGTTTCATAAGGTATTGCAGACGGCTAAAAAGTTAGATGCAATCAATGAATGGGGATCGGTCGTGGCATTGTCGTATGTTGCGGCTCAGCGTACGATGTTCGAATATAACGATATGGCCGATGCGAAAGCGATGCTGGAGTCGATCGCCCGTAGCTTCGGGTATATTTACGGACGGGAAAAAAGAATTCGTGTAAATACGATTTCTCAATCTCCGACATTGACGACAGCAGGAAGCGGTATTAAAGGGTTCGACTCTTTGGTGGATTTTGCCGACCGTATGTCGCCATTGGGAAATGCTACGGCAGATGAATGTGCAAACTACTGTGTTTGTTTATTCTCGGACCTGACGAAAAAGATTACCATGCAGAATCTTTATCACGACGGAGGATTTTCGAGTATGGGTATGAGCTACCGGGCGATGCACCAGTACAATAAGAGTTTCGATAACGAAGATAAAAAATAAATTCCGACATGTATCTATTTTTCGATACGGAAACAACAGGGTTGCCGATGCGCTGGAATGCGCCGGTGACCGATGTTGAGAATTGGCCGCGACTGGTTCAATTGGCATGGATGATGTGTGATGCCGGGGGAAATACGATAGAAAGCCGGAACGCAATCGTTAAGCCGGAAGGATTTGCAATTCCGGCCGAAGCGGCGAGGGTTCACGGTATCACAACCCAGATCGCTTTGGAAAAAGGGGAGCCGATTCGTGACGTGTTGGAGCAATTTTCTGAAAAGATAGACGAAGCTTATGCGTTAGTGGGGCATAATATCAGTTTTGACGAATGTATCGTCGGTGCGGAATTTGAACGGTTGCGGATGATGACGACTTTGTTCTTGAAGCCGAAAATCTGTACGATGAAATGTTCCACCGACTTTTGCAAATTGCCAGGTAAGAAAGGTTTTAAATCGCCCCGGTTGTCGGAATTGCACCAGGTGTTATTCGGGACGGGTTTCGACAATGCCCATAATGCTATGGCGGACGTAGAAGCTACAGCCCGGTGTTTCTGGAAGTTGAAAGAAAAGAATCTGGTCGGTTAAGGAAATATTATAATGCTGTTGTATGGCTAAAAAACCGGAATATAATACTAAAAATAGTTTAAAGGATTTACAGGTGGAATATGGAAAAGTGCCGCCACAGGCTGTAGATCTGGAAGAGGCTTTGCTGGGAGCTTTGATGCTGGAGCGGGATGCCTTTTCGGCTGTCGGTGATTTGCTGGAACCGGATGCCTTTTACAAGGATGCCCATCAGCGGATTTTCCGGGCAATCCATAAATTGTTCCTGAACGATGATCCGGTGGATTTACTTACCGTGAGCGAGGCCTTGAAACAAAGCGGGGAACTGGAACAGGTGGGTGGATATTATTATCTGTCGCAACTGACTTCGAGAGTAGCTTCCGCCGCTCATATCGAGTTTCATGCCAAGATCATCGTGCAAAAATATTTGCAGCGTAAGTTGATCGGGATTTGTACCGATTTGCAGACGCTGGCTTACGACGAAAGTACCGATGTTTCCGATTTGATGGATAAAGCCCAGAAATCGATTTTCGATCTCGCTGACGGTAATATCAAGAAAGATACGGCTGAAATCGCTCCGATTATCGAAGCGGCCATTAAAGGCATTCAGGATGCAGCCAAGAAACCGGACGGGATTAGCGGCGTCCCTTCCGGATTTAACGCTTTAGATGCCGTTACTTCCGGCTGGCAGCCTTCCGATTTGGTGGTTATTGCGGCACGTCCGGCTATGGGAAAAACCGCGTTCGTGCTTTCTATGGCACGTAATATGGCCGTGACTCATCATCAGCCGGTAGCCATCTTTTCATTGGAAATGTCGGGCGTTCAGTTGGTGAATCGTTTGATTGCCAGCGAAACGGAACTCAGTTCCGAAAAATTGAAGACGGGACGACTGACCGACGATGAGTGGCAGCAATTACACAGCCGTATCAAGGCTTTGGTCGAAGCTCCTATTTTGGTGGACGATACTCCGGCACTTTCTATTTTTGAATTGCGTGCAAAATGTCGTCGTTTAAAACAGAAATATGATATTAAGGTGCTGATTATCGACTATTTGCAGTTGATGACTGCCGGAGCGGATATGAGAGGGAATCGGGAACAGGAGGTGAGTATGATCTCGCGGCAGTTGAAGATCATTGCCAAAGAACTGAGTATTCCCGTATTGGCATTGTCGCAGTTGAACCGTGGTGTGGAATCGCGACCGGATAAAAAACCGATGCTGTCGGATTTGCGTGAGTCCGGATCGATCGAGCAGGATGCCGATATGGTATTGTTCATTCACCGGCCTGAAAAATATGGCATTACCACGGATAACGAAGGGAATTCCTTGTTGGGGATCGCCAATATTATTATCGCAAAACACCGTAACGGTGCTGTGGGAGAGGTGAGCTTGCGTTTCCGTTCGGAATTGACACAATTCTGTGATCTGGATACAACTTCTCCGTTTGCTTCCAATGCTTCGACAGGTGAGGTCGTGACACAGATTTTCGGGTCGAAGATGAACGATGATGTCCCTCCTTTACAACAACAGGATTTTGAATCGGTGCGCGATAATTTCGAATCCGGAGGTGCGCCTTTTTAAAAAGATAAGACAGTTTATTTTACAGATCAATCAGTGAGTGCTATGAGAAAGTTTGCGGTATTGCTTGTTTTGTTGTTTGCCGGGCTGACGTTGCGAGCAAACCACATCCTTATCCCTATGGATAATACTCAGACGAACCACCTCAAAGCTTACGGGGTTGCTTACCACGCTTTGAAAAAGGGATATGAGGTACAATGGTTGCTAAATTACAGGGGAGGGAGTTTTGCCGTGCCTTTCGACACGGAAGGACGTACGGAATGTTTATTGAAAGGAGTTAGCTTCGAAGTGGTCCCGCCTGCCCGTTTGAATAGTATCTTGTCTGAAATAGCACAACCGGAAATGAATACGGATGCGGTGAAATTGGAGAAGGCTCCCCGGATCGCCGTTTATTCCCCGAAAGAGAAAAAGCCTTGGGACGATGCAGTTACTTTGGCTTTGACCTATGCCGAGATTCCCTATGACGTGGTGTACGATTCTGAAATTTTGGATGGAAAATTGAATGATTACGACTGGCTGCATTTACATCATGAAGATTTTACCGGGCAGATGGGTAAATTTTACCGGAGTTACCGCCACATGCCCTGGTATAAAGCAGAAGAAGCCGCTAATTTACAAACAGCTAAAAAATACGGTTATACTAAAATTTCCGAATTAAAGAAAGCGGTTGTAAGGACGATTCGCGATTATGTGTTTGCCGGAGGTTTTATGTTTGCTATGTGTTCGGCTACCGATACGTATGATATAGCTTTAGCGGCTATGAATGTCGATATATGCGCTTCTGTGTTCGACGGTGATCCCATCGATCCGCAGGCGCAGGAAAAACTCGATTTTTCAAAGACTTTTGCCTTCAAGGATTTTAAGCTGGAACTGAATCCCAATGTATATGAATATTCCGACATCGATGTGACCGATACCCGCAAAATCAGTGAAAAGGAGGATTATTTCCTGCTGTTTGAATTTTCGGCGAAATGGGACCCCGTACCTACGATGTTGTGCCAGAATCACGAGAATATGATCAAAGGGTTTATGGGGCAGACGACGGCTTTTAGGAAAAGCCTGATCAAATCGGATGTATTGATTATGGGGGAGAATAAAGCGGCCGGAGAAGCCCGGTATATACACGGAGAGTACGGGAAGGGAACATGGACGTTTTATGGGGGGCACGATCCGGCGGATTATCAGCATTTGGTAGGCGATCCGGTGACGGAACTCGATTTGCATAAGCAATCTCCCGGATATAGGCTGATTTTGAATAATGTGCTTTTTCCGGCAGCTAAGAAGAAACAACATAAGACCTGATCACGACGATGAAAAATAAGTTATTGTTCCTGCTGAAATATTATCTTTTCTGGATATTCCTTTCCGTAGTCGCTAAAGTGCTTTTCTTGCTATATCAGAGAAATGAAGCGGGCGCTTTGACGTGGGGAGATTACGGTCAGATATTTTTCCGGGGATTGAGACTCGACTTATCTCTGGGGGGATATATTATGATGTTGTCTTGTCTGTTCATGGCGATAACTCCTTTCGTACGGGAACAGATCGTCCGCAAATTATTTTCTGTGGCTACGCTTGTACTGCTGATTGTGTTTTCCGTGATCATGACAGTCGATTTGGAACTGTTTAAAAATTGGGGATATCATTTAGACGTTACTCCTTTGGTATATTTAAAAAATCCGAAACAAGCCATGGCTTCCACGCCTGTGGGGCTGATGATCGGGTTGATTGTTCTGATGATTGTTTTTGTTGTGGGCGGATGGTTCTTGTACCGTCGTTTCGTACTCCGTTCGTTTCATTACCGGGGACGTCCGTGGTGGCAAATTCCTGTGTTTCTGATTATCGGAGGGGCAATGCTCATTCCGGTAAGGGGAGGGTTCAACGTGGCTCCTATGAACAGCAGTTTCGTGTATTTTCATCCCAAAAGTATGTTTGCCAATCAGGCTGCGGTGAATCCGGTTTGGAACTTTATCTATGAGCTATTGCATATTCATAAATTCGAGGGGAATTATGATTTTATGGCGGCTGAACGGGCAGATGCCATCGTTGCCGGGTTGGTGAAAACCGATACGGTGTATCCCCGTTTACTGAAAACATCCCGTCCGAATATTGTTTTTCTTTTATTGGAAAGCTTTACGGCGAATGCCGTCGGAGCTTTAGGCGGGGTTCCGGGAGTTACTCCCAATCTGGATGCGCTGGCAAAAGAGGGGGTGTTATTTTCTAATATTTACGCTACTGCCGGACGTTCCGACCGGGGTATGCTGGCGGCGATCAGCGCTTTCCCCGCTCACCCGGATATAGCCATGATCCGCTATCCCAATAAAACGGTTGCTTATCCGCGTTTTCCGAAGGATTTGGAGCAAGAAGGATACGCTACCCGTTATTATTATGCCGGAGATATTAATTTCGGAGGATTTCGTTCTTATGTCACGATGAGTTTTCAGGATATGGTAACTGAAGACGATTTTTCAGGAGAGGCAATAAAGACCCGTTTTAAATGGGGTGTACACGATCAATATATGTATGCCCGTTTAGCGGAAGACCTGAAAAAAGCTCCCCAGCCTTTTTTATATATGGCGTTCAACCTGGATAGCCACGAGCCTTTCGAAGTGCCCATCCCCACCCATATCCAGGGGGACGATACGGAACATAAGTTTTTGAATGCCGTGTGGTATTCGGATAGCTGTATCGGGAAGCTTGTGGAAGAATGTAAGGCATCCGGACTTTGGGAGAATACTTTGTTCATTCTGATGGCAGACCATGGAACCCGTTATGTGGGGAATTTGAGTCCCACCGATCCGGCCATGTACCGTATTCCCCTGATCCTTTCCGGGGGAGCTTTACAGGTGAGGGATACGGTTATTCCTGTAATCGGCTCGCAGACCGATATGGTAGCCACTTTACTGGCTCAGTTGGACTTGGATCATTCCCGGTATAAATACAGTAAGAATTTGCTGGCAGAGGATGTAAAACCTTTTGCTTTTTATTCTTATTCCGGGGCTGCCGGGGTGGTGTCCGAATATGGAACTTCTATTTATAATTTACAAAGCCGCCAATATATTCAGACCGATTCTTTAAACCGGAACGATGAATTTTTAAAAGCCTGGTTGCAATCTATTCATACCGATGTTATTCGGCAGCAATAAGCTTTTGTTCCGGATTCCCCTTATACAAAATCGATAGAACCGTGAGATCGTCCGATTGACGGCATCCTGCCGTATGGCGTTGAATGTCTTCGAGAATCGCTTTGATCAGGTGTTCCGGTGTTTTCTCCGGAACCGATTTAAGGCAATTCATCAGATTTTCTTTTCCGTAAAATTCCGAATTTTTATTTTCCGAGTCGGTAATGCCATCCGTATAAAGCAGGATGGAGGTATTTTTATGCAGCGTGAAAATGTGTTCCGAATACCGGTGATCTTCCAGCACTCCGATGGGTACGTCGGGATATTTATCCAGCACAGAAACATCCCCGCTTTCGTGAACGATCAAGGGATAAGGATGTCCGGCATTTGTAAAGGTCATAATTCCGGTATTCATATCCAAAATACCGACAAACATGGTGATGTAGATATCGTCTTCGCCGTCGTCGCAACTGTGCCGGTTGATAATATCACAGATAGCCGCCGTGGAGTGCTTGTCGTTGGCAACATACCGGAAAAGCTTGGTGATCGACGACATGTAAAGTGCAGCAGGTATTCCTTTGCCCGAAACATCACCGATTGCAAAATAAAGACGATGGTCTTTTACAAAGTAATCGAACAAATCTCCTCCGACCTTTCTGGATTGGCGCAATTCTCCGAACAGTTCCACATGGGACGGTAGTTGAACGCGTTTGGGTAAGAAACTATGCTGAATCCTCTGAGCCAACCGCATCTCCGAATTCATCTGCTCTTTTTCGGCTGTGGTGCTCGTAAGCCGGTCGATATAGTCGATTATACTTTTTTGCATATAGCGGAAAGAAGTATATAATTCCTGAATCTCAAGGCTGGAATGAGTGCTGGCGAGTTTGATATCGAAACGTCCCTTTGCCATTTGGCGCGCCGTGTAAGCCAATTGTTTCAGGGGATCGGATAAGCGGTGCACAATATTGACCGTACAGATAAATAAAAATAAAGAGCCGATACCGAGGCTGATCGCTAAAAGGATAAATAGCCTGCTGGACGAAGCCACGATTTCGTCGTAAGGACAGACAATGCCGAGACGCCATTGAGTTTGGGGTATAGGAGTGAAATATAAATAACAGCTTCTGCCGTCACTTTCAATGTCGGTATGTCCCGTTTCACCTCTCACCAGTTTATGCAGCGTCTTTTTAGTATTCTTATCGGTGGTGGGGATAGAAAATATATTCTTGTATTTACCCATGAGGCTGTCGGAGGAGTGGGCGATGTATTGCCCTTGCTGATTTACCACAAATAAATGGCCAGACCGGAAAATCCTGTAATCACAGAGTAAGTCGGTGATTGTTTTCAAGGGGAAATCGATCTTGATCATACCGATCGTTGTTCCGGAGCGATCCTGAAAAGGCGTACACAAAGAAATTGCCGATTGTCCTTCGATCATTGTATTCGCCCAAAAAGCATCGGTGTGACATTGCCGTATGATGCAAGTTGTATCCGGATTGTACGGATCGAACAAAAGTCTCGATGAATTTAAGGCAATCTGACCGTCGAGTTTTCTTACGGCATGTACATAACCGAGCTGTCCTAATTTCGGATGCGTCGGATTGTAATGTACCGAGCAGCCGGAAAGAAAAGGATAGCTTTTTAAGATTCTGTCCGGAATTATTTTCGCATTATCGGGGTTTATTTCTTCAGATAATCCGATAACGCTGTTGGGGATATTCTCAAAGTTTACAATCTGCTTGTCAAAAATAAGCAGAATGTTTGTTGCTAAAACACGCGCCTGAGTATAGGCATTATTTTGAATGAATTGGTTTAGCGTGTTCGTAAGTGCAACAGCTATTAATATAAAAGTAATAATAAGCGCACTTAACAGATAATACGTCAGTTGCTTAGCAAAACTTATATTATGAAATTTCTTCATAAATGTCTGTTCCTTCAGTTTACTTGGCGGTACTCTGATTGGTTTTTTAGGGTTTGACGGATTTGGTTAAAATAATTTCCGTGATAACGGGGCGGAGCCCGATACGGCCTGGAAAGCCTAAATACCCCTGTCCCCGGCTTACATACAAATACTGATGGTCTTGGCGATATAAGCCGTCGTATTCCGGATATATGTATTTGGCGGGGCTCCATTCGTAGTTACCTATTTTAATTCCCATTTGCATTGCATGTGTATGTCCCGATAATGTGAGAGGGATGGAATGCTGTAAAACTTCCGCCCTCCAATGGGAGGGATCGTGGGAGAGTAGTAAAACAAAATGCCCCTCTGTTCTTTCCAAGGCTTTACTTAGCTGTCCGTAGCGGGGGAAGGGCGGTTTGCCCCAGTTTTCGACACCGGCCAGATAAAGAGTATCTCCTTGTGATATTAAAGGTACATTATCGTTGTTTAGCATGTGAAATCCCATCGCTTTCATATTTGCGAAAAACTGGTTTAAGTTTTCCCGTTTTTCTTCGGGGTGTTTCCAGTGTGTATAATCCCCGTAATCATGGTTTCCCGTCACTGCAAATTTTCCGTCTTTTGCTTTCAATTGGCTGAGCTGATCTATCCAGGGAGTCATTTCGGCTGCAAAGTTATTGACCATATCGCCTGTAAAAACAATAACATCCGGGTGAAGGGCATTTACTTCTTTCACCAGGCGTGGAATGCCTTTATAACTTTTTCCATAACTTCCCAAATGCAGATCGGTGAGCTGCACGATCTTATAACCGTCGAAAGCTGTCGGCAACTGATCGAAAGATACGGGAACGGTCTCTATTTTGTAGTAATAACGTCCCCAGGTGATGCTGAACAATAAGATCAGAAATGCTAACAGTGCACTGTACCAAGCGATAACCCGTAATATTTTGCATGCCAGTTTACTAAACAGGCCTGCCACCCAACTAAGGGATTTAAAAATAATATACAGTAACTTGGGTGTGTAAAACAGGAATATGATTCCGATGACTTTTTCAATCCAAAAATAAGCCTCCGGACCTTTCAGGCGGGAGATGATGATATGGTAAGTGACTAAAATGATTACAAAAAGCAGAGAGTGAAGTCAGTAAAGAATTGTTTTCCACTTACTGCGTAATTTTTGTTTCAATAGAAAAAATAATGCCGTATCGATTAGAAGAATCAAAATCAGACCGGCAATAAATATAAAACTCCCACTTCTCATATCAATTAAGATTGATTTTTATTATATTATTGGTATTCGGTGAAAAGACCGTCCGGGTTGTCTGTCGTATCCTCGGACGGTATCGGACAAGGCTAAAACAAACCGCGGATTTGTCCGTTTTCATCAATATCAATGTGCTCTGCTGCCGGAACATCGGGTAAACCGGGCATTCGCATGATTTCACCTGTGATCGGGATAACGAATCCGGCTCCGGCTGCAATTTCCAATTGGCGGACCGTAACGATAAAATCTTTCGGACGCCCAAGTAATTTGGGGTTGTCGGAAAGCGATTTTTGAGTTTTGGCAATACAAACCGGAAGTTTATCCAGGCCTAATGCCGTTATCTTTTTCAAATCGCTTTTAGCCTGTGCCGTATAATCGACAGCTACTGCTCCGTATATTTCTTTCGCAACGGTTTCGATTTTCTTTTCAATGCTCCAGTTCCAGTCGTATAACGGTTGAAATTTACAGGTGCATTGCTCTGCTACTTTGGAAGTCAGTATGGCTAATTTTTCAGCTCCTTCGCCACCTTTTGCCCATACTTCTGCCACTTCCATCGGAACATTCAGTTCTTTGCATTTATCTGCTATGATCTGAATTTCGGCATCGGTATCGGTGATGAATTTATTCAAAGCAACTACCGGGCATATATTGAATTTCTTCATGTTTTCGACATGCTTTTCCAGATTCTCGATGCCTTTGCGCAAAGCTTCCGTATTCTCTTCTTTCAACGTATCGAGTTTAGCCCCTCCGTGATATTTTAGAGCGCGGACAGTTGCGACCAGTACGACAGCACTTGGATTTAAGCCTGCTTTAACACATTTGATATCCATAAATTTCTCTGCTCCCAGATCGAAACCGAAACCGGCTTCCGTTACAACGTAATCCGACAGAGAAAGTCCCATTTTGGTAGCCAGTACGGAATTCGTTCCCTGCGCTATGTTGGCGAACGGCCCTCCGTGTATAATTGCCGGATTCCCTTCAATGGTCTGTACGAGATTGGGTTTGATCGCTTCTTTCAAAAGAGCGGCCATTGCTCCGTGTGCATTCAGGTCACGGGCATATATCGGTTTCTTATCGTAGGAATACCCCACGAATATATTGCCCAGCCGTTCTTTCAGATCGGCGAAGTTTTCCGCCAGACAAAGAATCGCCATAACTTCGGAAGCCGCTGTAATATCGAAACCTGTTTCACGGGGTATGCCGGAGGTCGTTCCGCCTAATCCGACGATAATGTGGCGTAGAGCCCGGTCGTTCATATCCATTACCCGTTTCCAGGTCACAGTCCGGGGATCGAGCCCCAATGTGGAGGTTTTACTTTGGATTTTGTTGTCGATTAAAGCGGCAAGTAAATTATGCGCTTTTTCTATGGCATTGAAGTCGCCTGTAAAATGCAGGTTGATATCTTCCATAGGTAAAACCTGAGAGTAGCCACCTCCGGTTGCTCCTCCTTTTATTCCGAACACCGGACCTAACGAGGGTTCGCGGAGTACGACCGTGGTTTTCTTTCCGATCCGGTTTAATCCTTCCGTCAAACCGATCGATACCGTCGTTTTACCTTCTCCGGCAGGAGTGGGAGATATGGCTGAAACCAGGATCAGATGCTTCCCGTGCATTTTGACCGGATCGATCAGGTTTAAAGGCAGTTTCGCCTTGTATTTGCCATACTGTTCGAGCAGATCGGGATCGATGCCGAGCTTTGACGCAATTTCGGTGATCGGCTTCAGCTTTACTGTATTTGCAATTTCAATATCTGTCATAAATGTTAGGTGTTAAAAGTAGTTTTGTTATTTTAGTAAGAATTCCGTTGTGCCTATCAGTTCGTTGTTACTGAAAAGTTCGGCTGTATATTTTCCTTTGATCAGGCTACCGTCGTTGGGCCAATAGATCGACATTTCGAGACGTTCGCCTTCATAGGATATTTCACGTTTGGCAGAATAGGTGAGTGAGGCCCCTTCGTATTTGAAGAATGATTTGTCGCTGAAAGCGATAATCTTATCGTCCGGACGTTTCAGGCGCAGATACACAACTCTTTCTCCGCGTTTAGCCGTGATGTTTTTGGTGATAACAAACTCTGCTTTCAGGTTAAAACATTTCTTCCAGTTTACTTCTTTATCTTTTTTATTGACGGGATACACTACGAAATTTTCGACACGCAAAGCACTTGCCCGGTCGATAACCTCTTTCATATCTTTTTGTTGGTTTTCCAATCTTTGGTTACGTTCGCGTACGTATCCTATTTGTTTTTTCACTTCCGAATTTTCAGCGACTAATTTCTGGTTTAGCTGGTTCAGAGAGTCGATTTGCACAACATAACTACGCAAAACGCTTTTCAATGTCCCGATCTCTTTTTTGTAACGGTTGATTTCTGCATAGGAATTATCCCGGAATTTCTGCATTTTTTCCAGCAAAAGGGCTATTTTTTCCTGCTCCTGGCTTAGTTTGCTGTTTAACGTGTCGTTGGAAGTTTTTAATTGATCATAATTGTAGCTAAGGTCTGTCAGTTCCTGCTCTAAAAGTTCTTTCTCTTCATGTATGGCTTCGATGTGACGTTTATTTTCCGAACGTTCTACCATGAAAAAGATAAACAGCAGAATGAGAACCACTGAAAGACAACCTATAATGATGAGCATGGTTTTGTCTTTTTTGTCGCGAATCAATTTGTTTTCTTCCATAATATTTCATTAAAATTACATATATATTATCAACCTTTACTTCAATCCATTGCAAAGGTAGGAAAAATAAAAGAAAAAGGGAATGCCAGCAATGGCAAATAAAAGAGAGTTACCAATTAAAATTATCGAATGTTATATTGTATTAAAAATTGCTTGCTTTTTCTAAAAAAGTAATGTATAATTGTAATTACATAATACAGGGAGGATATGAAAGAAGAGTTTCTTCAATATATTTGGGCGAATGCTTTATTCCGTAATGCCGGATTTACCACTCTTTCCGGTAAGAATGTGTATGTTTTGAATGTGGGTTTACAGAATAAGGATGCCGGGGCGGATTTTTTTAATGCCCGTATCCGGATCGAAAATCTGGTTTTGGCGGGCAATGTGGAGATACATTTAAGAAATAGCGACTGGTTCCGGCATGGGCATCACTTGAATCCGGCTTACGATAACGTGATTTTATCGGTCGTGAGGGAAGCGGATTCGCCGGTCTATAACAGCCGGGGAAAAGAGGTCGAGACGGTAGTGCTGGACTATGCGGAAGGACTGTATGATGAATATTTGTTTATGCAAAAGTCCGAACGGCAACCCGCCTGCCACCGGAATCTGGGAAAAATAGACCGGGAGCGGTTTGAGCTGAATTTGCAGGCTTTGGCAGTAGAACGTCTGGAACGCAAGTGTGGAGATATTCGTTGTATATTGGAGCAAACCGGAAACGACTGGCAGGAATGTTTTTATCGTTTGCTGTGTAAATATTGGGCGGGAAACGTGAATGCAGAGCCGTTTTATCAATTGGCCCTGGCGTTACCTTATAAAATATTACTGAAACAGGCAGACCGGACAGACATTTTGGAGGCTTTGCTGTTGGGAAGTGCCGGATTGTTGAAGGGGGAACAAGAGGATGAATATCTTGCCGGCTTAGAGCGGGAGTATCGTTTTTGGCAAACGAAATACGGGTTGCACTCTTTGGCTCCTGAAATATGGAAATTTATGCGTATCCGTCCCGATGCTTTTCCTACCGTTCGCCTGGCTTTGTTAGCCGCCTTCTTTTATCGTTTTGCCGATTGGATGGGAGAGATCACACAGGCACAAACTCTGAATGAGGTTTTAAGTTTGCTGGATGTACAGGCTTCACCCTATTGGGACAATCATTACCGCTTAGGGGTGGTTTCTTCTTGTCGTCCCAAGAGATTGGGGGACGGATTGAAGCGAACCATTATTATCAATGCCGTGATTCCCTTTTTGTTTTTGTATGGTAAAGAGCAGGGGAACGAAGACTATTGTGAGAAGGCTTTGGCCTGGCTGGAAGAATTGCAACCGGAACGGAATTATATTATAACCGATTGGGAAGCCTGCGGATTTCGTTTTCAGACGGCTTTACAGACTCAGGCGTTGATACAGTTGCGTAAGGAATATTGCGACAAGCATCGTTGCCTGCAATGCAGAATCGGCAGGGAAGTTTTGAAAAAAATAAGTTGCTGACCGCCTGGATTTATAGCATTTCCAAAGCTTCCGGACGGAGTATTTCAGGAAGGTCGATTTCTCTCTTTTCCAAACTGATCAGCCAATCTTCCACTTCTTCGCGTCGCAGGGTGTAAAGAACATCCCGGAAAGCATCGATCTGAACATCATTGTAACCGTCGGCCGGAATGCCCCGGAAAGCGTCCAGCTCTTCATCGTCGAAGTAGTCGATATGAGTATCCGCTTTTTTCAGCCCTTTTTCACAAACGGCATGTGCTCCGCAACATTCGGCGGGGGGAGCTGTGATTTCTTCCGGCTGGTTGTCTTTGCGTTTATTGAAAAAAGTAAACAGGGCAACTATAATTAGCAGCCCTGTTAATCCAAGAAGTAGGTATATCATTTTAATTGCTTCTTCAATAAGTTCACCTGATTGGTCAGCTTCTTAATTTCGGCATCGGCTTCCGTTTTCGTTTTTCGGATCCAGGTTAATTTTTTATTAAGTTCTTCGTTTTCGTTTTTCAATTTCAACAATTCGTTGTCCCTTTCCTGCGAGCCGGAAGTGGCTGTTTCCAATTCACCTTTTAATTTCCGGTTTTCCCATTCCATTTTGGTTTGAAGGTCCGAATATTCTTTACGCAGTTTGTCGCGTTCTGCCGTAATTTTATTCAGGCTGCTTTCGAGTGAAGCGATCTGTTCCTCCGAAGTCATGTTCGTAGCCTTGATCTGGTCGTTCACATTTTCCAAATCCGATTTCAGTTTGGTTTGCTTACTTTGGAGATTACCCATTTGTGCATGTAACTGATCGATCATTTTATCTTTGGCAGCGTTATTTTCCGTCAGTTTATACCGGATCGTATTAAAATCGTCCTTTGCCTGCTTTAATTCTGTTTCGAGATTCTTTTTGTCTTTTTTCAAGTCGATGACTTCCCGATCCACTTCCCGTTTTGCCCGTGCCAGGTCTTCAAACTTCTTTTTTGATACGCAAGAGGTTACTAACGTGGAAATGACAATAAAACCTGTGATGTATAAAGCTGTCCTTCTCATGTTTTTATCTTTATCGTTTTTTGGTTTTAAGCATTATAATTGTTTACTTTGGGGCAAATATATAAAATAAAACAATAGGATGCTATGAATAAAAAAGTTCTGTCATTATTAATACTGTTTTTTAGCTGGGTAATGTTGGGGTATGCACAGAATGATGGTAAGATAACCATAAAGGGAACTGTGATCGACCAGGCGACGAATCAGCCTTTGGCTTTTGTTAATATGGGATTGCTGGGCACTATGGCAGGAGTGGCTTCGGATATTGACGGTAAATTTGAATTGGTGGTGCCCGACCGGTATGCCACACATATCATTAAATTTTCGGCAGTGGGATATGCTCCCTATGAAATGAAAGTTTATGAAGCGAGAGATAAAGAGTTGAAAGTTGCACTAAAGCCTGTGAGTTATGGTTTGAGGGAAGTGGAAGTGTATGCCGAAGCTTTGGTTTATAAAAAGTTGCTCCGGGATGTGGTTGCCAATATCGGTAAAGCTTATATAGCTAAGCCATATAATTACACCGGATATTTTAAATACGGGGTGACGGTTAATGACGATGCGGAAAAGGTGAAAGAATCCATCGTAAACATCTACGATTCCAAAGGATACCACCGGAGCGACGTTGCTACGGCATTTAAAGAAGTAAATTACAATTTCAACCAGGTACGCCGTAGCGAGCCGATGAAATCGGTTTTCGACGGCATGACTTATTTCGACGATATCCTGACAGCCGATATAGTAAGAAATACACGAAATGTGCTGGATATTGCCAATCTTGATGAATTTAAATTGAAAAATAAAGGCATACTGATGTATGAAGGGGATTCTGTACAGGTTATTTCTTACGAGCTGAGCAAGCCTTCGCTCTCTACGACGGGGGATGTTGCCGTGTCGCAGTGTAAGGGGGAGATATTTATAAATAAAAAAGATAAAGCCGTACTTAAAAACGTAATTCAGATGAAAGCCAAGGACTTCAATATATTGGGACGAAATCTGGTGGCGATCGACGAAGCACCGAAGAGCGATGTGGAGATGGTGATTTCCACCAACTACAAGAAGATGAGATCTGTTTACTTTTTAAGCGGTATTACGATTGCCTATAAATATAAACAGGAGGGGAATTCGGTAAAAGGGGAGATGCAATACATTACTACCCGTGTCAATATGGATTCTCCCACCTCGATCTCCGGACGTATGTATTACGAGGATCTGAAAACCGATGCTGCTTTTTGGAACGGCTACACGGCTTATTTTGAAGAATAGAAATGAATAGCTGAAAAATATTTGAAATGAGGATATCTCCGATATCCTCATTTTTTATGGGTTGCAGTGGGGGCAAAGCAGTTGATGAACACTTTTCAATTGTCCACACCGGGAGCAGGTCCATCTGGCTGTTTCCTGCGTTATAAAATATTCTATCCCTTGTCTCCGGATTATTTCTAAATTTTGAAGTGGGCTGATTTGATAATTTTTCCTATAACGTATCTCTAAATTCTTTAAACGGATACAGGGAAATTTCCGGCAAGAGTAACAATAAGGAGATGTTCGAAGATTACAGTTTTTGATGAAGCAGTCCGCACAATGTTTGGGCTTTCGGGTCCAGTCGCTACGGCAACCATTACATTTGTTTTGTTTTCGCTGGAAAACGGTGCAAAGCGAACAATTTATGCCACAGGGAGCGATATGGAAATCATATTCCATAACATTTTAATAATGCATAAAGATATCTTCTTTATTCCGGGGACGTAGATAAATCCGCCAGTTGAAGTCTTTCAGCCTTCTATCTTCCGGTTTCAGCATAAAAAGAGGAGTAACGTTTCCTTCCGGTTTATTCAGGAACACAATTTCGTTTACTTTTCTTTCTTTCAGGAAAATTTTCATATTGGAACAGATGGTCTTGTTCAGTCCGATGATTTCACCCTGATCGTCCGTGTAATAAAGAACTTCCCCGTTCCCCTCGATATCTACCTTGAAAAGCTCGTTGTCCCGCATATAGCCGGTCATCTTCCTGCCTTTGATCTGATTAAACATGACCGTATCGATCTGATTGATAATCATTGCCTTATTGTTCAGATGGAAGCGATCGACCTGATTGTTTTTTAATAGCATATCGATGGTTGTCCCCGTCATTTGATTGCCTGTCGCCCAAACAATGGGGTCGATATAAAGATAAACCGTAGAATCGGCTACCGGAAACACCATCGAATCACAACGTCCCTGCATGTCGAGGCTGTAAAACTTGGTGTAGTAGTAGGCTTTCATGACATTGTTTCCGATGGAATCTTTACTGACGGAAAGGGTATCCCCATGAATGAAAAGAGAATCGGCTCCCACCAGGATCATCAATGCACGGTCGGTTACAAAAGCGTAATCGTTATTTTTCCATACTTCCCCGTATTCTCCCTCTATAATAATGTTGTTAGCGGTATCCACCAGATGCAGATTTTCTTTCAGAATAGCATTCTGACTGATACTGTCGATCACGATCGTATCGGCTTGCCCCTGATATTCGTTGTAGGTGATATGATTGTTTTTATATAATTCAGAATGGGAGGTAAGGGAATTATACCAACCGTCTTCTGAATACAGGGTCCGGTTATCTCCGACGATCGTAGTCGGTCCCAAAATGGTAATTACCTTTGTTTCCGTTTGGTATTTCATCGTGTCGGAATACATGGTATAATCGGGAGTATATACCCTTACACTGTCTTTGAAGAAAGTTTCGTTGATCGGTACGTAATAGATTCCTACATCGCTGATCAGGGTATTGATGCTATCTTTAATCGTGCCTCCGTTGAAGTAATTACCGACCTGTGTCCCGGCATCGTAATCCAAAAAATCGGTAGTCAATGTGATTTGGGGGTCTTTCATAATGACATTATTGCGCACCTTTGCTTTTTCGGTATTGGCATTATAAGTCATGAAATCTCCCCATAGGTTCACGGTATCGTTCTCCACGCTTTTCGGATCGTGCTGTATGGCATGCACATTGCCGAAAGCCTCGATATAGTTGCTGTCGGCATACTGATAGAGGCTGTCGCAAAACAACTGCATATTGGCATGTTGCAGGTGTACGTTACCGATTAGCCTATATACGTTTGTTTTAAGATTAGGCATGGTGCTATCCGAATGGATGATCTTAATGATCGCTTTGTTTTGGGCGGTTGCAGAGAAAGACAATGTCGCCAGACAAAGTAGCAGAAATATCATTGATTTACGCATAGCAATTTCCTGTTCTCGTGTTCGGTGGATTATTTCAAAAATTCCTGAATAAGGCTTTCAACCCGGATATGTTCGGCTTCCGCTTTATAATTCTTGAAGATTCTGTGTCGCAGGATCGCCTCGGCGACATATTTCACGTCTTCCAGGTCAGGGGCATATTTCCCCTGCAAAGCGGCGTATGTCTTGGCTCCTGTGATCAGGAATTGCGAAGCTCGCGGCCCGGCTCCCCAATTCAGGTACTTTTCCGCCATAGGATGTGCTCCCGGACGTCCCGGACGGGTTTTCACCACTAATTTTACGGCATATTCCGTAATATGTTTCGCTACCGGCATGAGCTGAATGACAGACTGGTATTTTAAAATATCCGCTCCGCTGATAATCTTATTCAATTTGGGCGGAACAGCTCCGGTGGTCGTTTCTACAATCGCAATTTCTTCTTCCAGCGTAGGATAATCGAGTATCACGCTGAACATAAAACGGTCTAACTGGGCTTCGGGCAGGGGATAAGTACCTTCCTGTTCGATCGGATTCTGCGTAGCCAGTACGAAGAATGGCTCTTCCAGTTTCCGGGTAGTGCCTGCGGCGGTAATTTCGCGCTCTTGCATGGCTTCCAGCAGTGCACTCTGGGTTTTAGGCGGTGTACGGTTGATTTCGTCCGCCAAAATAATGTTGGCAAATAAAGGGCCCTTTATAAAACGAAATTCCTTGTTATTATCGAGAATTTCCGTCCCGATAATGTCCGAAGGCATCAGATCGGGGGTAAACTGAATACGGCTGTATTTCAAATCAAGAGTTTCCGAAATGGCTGTAACCATTAACGTTTTAGCCAAACCCGGAACACCGATCAGTAAACAATGCCCGTTACTGAATATCGAGATCAGTATTTTGTTGATAATTTCTTCCTGTCCTACAATTCTCCGGGAGATTTCCTGTTTTAATTTTTCGTATGTTGTTTTCAGCTCGTCGATCAGCTTTACATGTTCTTCCATGGTCGTTTGTTTGTCGTTACACACCTGTTATGCCGGAAATTTATTTAATCCAGCCGTCATACCGGAATTTGGAGTTTTTATAACTGTCGTCGATATGAATGTAGGTGTTGGCCTGCTTTTCCTTTACCCATTTTTCCAGCCTTTCATACTGTTTTTCTTTTTTCAGCATGTTTTCGAAGTTTACCCAGTCGTTCTCCAGGTCTGCTTTGTGGCGGGGATAAAACGCTTTTAATTTGATAATCTTGAATTCTTCCTGCCCGGCAAGGTTACGGTCTATAAACGGGGCTGAAATATCGCCGACTTTCATCCTGTTGATTACCCGTCCCATTTCTCCCGGGAGTTCTGCCCTCGAAATTTTGGAATCGGCAGTTTGGGGATTGGCATAAAGGCCTCCGTTGAATTTGGTTTGTTTATCGGTAGAGAAGTAAAAAGCCGCTTCTTCAAAGGTCATTTTACCTTCGGTAATGTACTGACGTATGGTATCCAACCGATTGATCGCTTCCTGCTTTTCTGCGTCGGAAATTTTAGGTTGCAGCAAAATGTGTCGTACTTTGATTTTCTCTCCCTGCCTGTCGATTAACTGGATGATGTGAAAGCCGTATTCCGTTTCCACGATCTTCGATATTTTTCCCGGTTTCAGATTGAACGCAGCATCTGCAAATTCCGGTACTAACTCGGTACGTGTCTGATAGGCCATTTCACCTCCCCTTGGTGCAGAACTGAGGTCTTCCGAATAAAGTACGGCAAGCGTATTAAATGTTTTCTCTCCTTTCAGGATCATATCCCTGAACTCCCGCAGCCTGGTTCTCAGTCGTTCCTTTTCTGCTTCGCTGACATTGGGTTTTAAAATAATTTGCTGGATTTCGTATTTATCCGGCATATCGGGAAGGCTGTCTTTCGGAACTTTTTTAAAATAGGCTTTTACCTCGGAAGGAGTGACCCGGACTTTTTCCACGATATGCTGTTGCATCCGGTTGGCAATCAACTGTTCGCGCATAGGAGTACGCATATCGTTCTTGATTTCTTCTACCGATTTGCCGAAAAAGCCTTCCAGCCGCTCTTGCGAGCCGATGTCGGCGATCATATATTCGATACGGGAAGAAACTTCCGATTCCACTTCGTTTTCGGTAACGGAGATACTATCCACTTTAGCTTGTGCCAGAAGCAACTTTTGCATCAGCCGTTGCTCTAATATCTCTGTTTTGTAATCGCTGGAAGAGGAGATCAATCCCCGGCTTTGTTCCTGCAAATATTCGTTTTCTATATCCGATTTCAGGATGATTTCTTCTCCCACTACTGCGATAATTTTATCTACTGCATTTTTTTGTGCAGACAGATAACCGATTTGTAACAGTAAAGTAAATAATAGTAGGTACCTTCTCATATAGTTTATTTTATAAATTTTCTAATTTGTATTTTCCGCCGCCTAAACTACGACCTTTTTACCTAAAAAACGAAGATCGGCATAAGGTTTAGTAAAATTTTACATAGTTTTTGCGTACACCTTCCTGATTTATCTGTTTGTCGAGTTCATTTTCAAAGTCGAGTTTCTTTTTATTTTTTAGGATCAGGATAATTTCATCCCGCACGTAATCGAGGGGAGCTACGGTTTGTTCCCATCGCATTTCTCTGATTTTCAAGAAATAGAAATTTTCATCATCTTCTTTTTCTATGGTTTTCGAATGCAGGATTTCGTTCTCCAATGTATTGAAATCACCCGGTATCAGGTTTAAAAGATATTTCACTTCAATCCATTTATCACTGAATCTGTCATATTTCTTAGCATTGGTGATGCAATATTCCTCTAAATTTTCCAGGTCGGCGGCTTTGTCCGACTTATACCATTTTCTGACATCCTTTAAATTCGAAGCCGATTTTGGAATGATGAAAAAAGTTGCTTTCACGATAGGAGTGGTCAGAACAAAATTGTTTTCATGTTCCGAATAATAATCTTCGATATCCTGTTCGGCAATTTCTTCCATTAGACGCTGGGCGATCAGTTTTTGCTTATAACGGTGTATCAATAAAGAAGTGCGGTAATCCTCCACCTGTCGCTGGATGTCTTTTTCTTCCCCGGACAGGTTTTCTATGGCCTTATGAAGTAATAATTTTTGAGTCACCCAATTCCGGATGTAATTTTGAGACATAAGCACACTGTCTTCCCGCGAAGTTCCTTTGGGAATAAAGTCTATAATTTCTTTTTCGTAAAGGTAGCTTTCAAACACCTGAGCCACAGGATTTTCTTCAATCGTTTTTTTATTACAGGAGTATATGAGTGATAAGATCAAAAATGCTATTAAAAATTTCATTTTCCGTCCTCTTTTTAATATTTGGCGAAAATACTAAAAAAGCGGATTAAATTTTACATTTCCCCTGTGTTTTTTGATTTTGCCGAATTATTTTCAAATTTTTACGGATCGGATTTTACTTCTTTCTATCTTTGCACAGATAACCGGGAATATGAAGCAGGAAATCAGGGACATATTAAAACAATACTGGGGATATGATGAATTTCGCAGTTTGCAGGAAGACATCATTTGTTCGGTTATTTCCGGTAAGGACACCCTGGCTTTGATGCCGACGGGCGGAGGCAAATCGATCACTTATCAGGTGGCCGGATTGAAGCTGGAAGGGATATGTGTGGTCATTACGCCATTGATCGCCTTAATGAAAGATCAGGTCGAAGGTTTGAGGAAACTGGGTATTCCTGCGGAAACGATTTATACGGGAATGTCTCCCGGTCAGGTGGAATCGGCTATTAATAAATCGATTGCCGGGAAAGTGAAATTTTTGTATATATCCCCCGAACGGTTGGCTTCGGAACTTTTCCGTTTGAAATTGAAACGGATGCAGGTGTCTATGCTTACGGTTGACGAAGCGCATTGCATTTCTCAGTGGGGATACGATTTCCGTCCTTCATATTTACGTATAGCGGAAGTGAGGACTTTTTTCCCGAAAGCTCCTGTATTGGCATTGACGGCTACGGCTACGCAAGAGGTGGTCGAGGATATTCAACGCTTGTTGAAGTTTTCTCAATTCCATGTACTTTCTAAGAGTTTCCGGCGGGAAAATATTTCGTATGTTGTGCGTAAAGTGAACGATAAAATGGGCGAATTACTGCATATTTTATCTAAACTGTCCGGCTGTGCTATCGTTTATGTCCGAAAAAGGGCGACAACCGAAGAATTGGCAAAATTTTTAACGGCCAATGGCGTGAAAGCCGATTTCTACCATGCAGGGCTGGCTGCCTGGCAGCGGGAGAAAAAACAGGAGGATTGGAAAAACGACGTGACTCCGGTTATTGTCGCGACGAATGCCTTTGGAATGGGAATAGATAAGCCGGATGTGCGGCTGGTGGTGCATTTCGACATACCCGATAGTCCTGAAGCCTATTTTCAGGAGGCCGGACGGGCAGGAAGGGACGGACAGAAAGCCTATGCCGTACTGTTATGTAACGAGGCCACGCTGACAGCCATGAAAATGCGTGTCACCAAAGGATTCCCCGAAAAGGCTTATATCCGGCAGGTTTATCAGGCATTGGGAAATTTTTTCCAATTAGAGGAAGGGGAAGGAGGCGGACGGGCTTTTGAGTTCGACAGTGATGTTTTTGTGAAAAATTTTAAGTTGGATTATGTAAAATCTTTAGCAGCCATAAATATTTTGCAGGTTTCCGGCTACCTGGAATGTACTACCGATGTGCACTCACGTTCCAGAGTGTGTTTTCTGGTGATGCGTGACCAACTGTACCATATCGATTTGCATGATAAGTTGGCGGAACGCTTATTGGAACTGATCATGCGGACTTATTCGGGAGTGTTCGTGCAATACGCTTTTATCAGTGAGGATTTTTTGGCAGATAAACTGGGGGTGGAAAGACAGGATATATACCACACTTTTATCGATCTGGCTAAGCGCAAGATTATCAGTTATGTCCCCGGTAACGACCGTCCCTATATCGTCTATCATCAGCCCCGCTTACCGGCTTCTTATCTTTTAATCGGCCGGGAGGCTTACGAAGACCGGAAAGTGTCGTATGAGCGGAAAATAAATTACATGCTCGCCTATACGGAAAGAGAAGAAGGATGCCGGCAACTTTTTCTGATGCGTTATTTCGGGCAAAAAGAAAACGAGCCTTGTGGGGTTTGTGACCTTTGCCTGGCACGGAAAAAGCAAGGGATTCGGGTCAGTAAAAGAGATATAGATAAAGGGATACTTGAAAGATTGTCCGAAAAAGATATGAGTGTCAGTGAATTGGTGCGTGATTTTTCCGATGATCGGGAATTGGTTATAGAACGGCTCAGACTTTTGCTTGACGATAAGACCGTGTTTTATAAAACTCCGACCTTGTTAAGTAAATCGGAACCGGAAAGAAAGTAAGCCGGGGTATGTGATTTTTATTACAAAGGTCGAAAGTATATTACTACAATGGATCGTAAACGATAAAGAGCGGCTTGTGGTGTCGGCTTTGTCATTGATAACCGGATATAAGAAATAAAATGAAAATAATTTCAGCAAATGGTTTGGTGGCCGGGTGTTGTTCCCTGGTAATCGGGGGAGGCTGTCTGTCTTGCTCTACGACTAAAAAAGCGGAGAGACCGAATATATTGTTTATTTTGTCCGACGACCATACTTCCCAGGCATGGGGAATATATGGAGGAGTGCTGGCTCCTTATGTGCAGAATACTCATATTGCCCGTTTAGCCCGGGAAGGTTGTGTGCTGGATAATTGTTTTTGCAGTAATTCTATTTCCGTACCCAGCCGGGCGACTATTCTCACCGGGCAATACAGCCATCGCAACGGGGTATATACGTTGGAAGATGCGCTGGAACCCGATAGTGCGAATATTGCCAAGATTTTGAGCTCCAATGGTTACCAGACTGCGTTGATCGGAAAATGGCATTTGCGGAAACGCCCGGCAGGTTTCGGTCATTTCGATGTTTTTTATGATCAGGGCGTTTATTGGAATCCGGATTTCTTTTCAGAAAAGAATTGGAATGAAAAAGGGATCGGCGGAGAGAAAACAGAAGGTTTTTCTACGGATATTGTGACCGACCGCACTATTTCCTGGCTGGAAGGCCGCGATAAAACTAAGCCGTTTTTTATGTGCTGCCATTTTAAAGCTACCCATGAACCGTTCGACTTTCCGGAACGCTTGAGGCATTTATACGATGGAGTGCAATTTCCGGAACCGGAAACCCTACTGGAGTTTGGTCCCGAAGCGAGCGGGCGCACTTTCTCCGGGCGGCAACTGGAAAATCTGGGATGGAGATGGGAATATGCCACGCGCGATCCTGAAGGCTGGTGGTGTAAGTATCCCGAACTGCCTTTTTCTACACAAGGCCTGGATTCTGTCGCCGCACGCAGGAAAATATATCAAAAAATGGTTCGCGATTACTTACGTTGTGGGGCTGCGATCGACGATAATATCGGGAGATTGTTGAAATATCTCGATGAATCGGGGTTAAGTGAGAATACGATTGTCGTATATATTTCGGATCAGGGGTATTTCTTAGGAGAGCACGGTTTTTTCGATAAACGGCTGATTTACGAGGAATCTATGCGGATGCCTTTCGTTATTCGTTATCCGAAAGAAATTCCTTCCGGCACACGGAACCGGGATTTAATCGGGAATATCGATTTTGCCGCTTTGTTTGCCGATTATGCCGGAATAGAGCGTCCGGCTTTCGTACAAGGCAGAAGTTTTCGGGAAAATTTGAAAGGAAAAACGCCGCAAGACTGGCGGAAAAGTGTGTACTACCGTTATTGGCTGCACGATCCTATCCGTCCTGCACATTTCGGAATCCGGAACGAACGCTATAAGCTGGCGTTCTTTTATGGGCAACCTTTGGATAAAACGGGAACCGTTAAAAGGGCAACCGAGCCTGCATGGGAATTTTATGATTTGCAGAAAGATCCTGCAGAGAATAAGAATTTGTACGGGGATGCCGGATATGCGGAAATTATCGATCGAATGAAAAACGATTTGCTGAAAATAAAAGCCGAAGCCGGGGATGACGACGGAATTTATCCTGAAATGGAAGAGGTTTTGAATCGATTTTACTGGAAATGAGTGCATTATACTCCTTGTTTCGAGCCAAACAGGGAAATATGGAGACGATCACAGTAGCGCCAGCCATTACGAATGCAGTGCTCCAAGGTATTACGGGAGTTTCGTCGTAACTCTTCGGCATGACCTCCTAAAGGCATCAGCAATATATCTTCGTTTTTCCAGCCCTGTACCGATGAAAGGAGAGTCTGTATTTCCTCTATATCTTTTTCGGCAGCATATACGAACTTCAACTGAAAATCTTTATGATTCCGGCGAGCGAAACCGATGAAATTCTGAATAATTTCCGGGTTTAATCTGTTCCGTTCGTGCATCTCCTGAAAAGGAGGGGGAGGGACGGAACTTTTTAACTTGGGTGACAAACTGAATAAGTCGATCCGGGAGGCTAAAGCTGCATCGAACAGAGTGGCGTTTGTTTCTATGGTAAGATGATAACCGTCTTTCTTTAGCAATCCGCATAGCTCTTGCAGCGCTTCGGCTTGTAGAAAAGGCTCGCCTCCCGTAATAACGATATGGCGGATATTTCCCGAGTTTCTTTGCAGGGTTTTATACACGTCTTCCACGGAAAGGGAATAGCTGTTTTTTACGGCATAAGCGGCATAGGCTGTGTCGCAGGCCGATACATTTCCTTCGTCGGTTTGCCACCGACAATGCAGGTTGCAACCTGCCAAACGTACAAATAGAGAAGGTATGCCGTTGAGTTTTCCTTCTCCCTGTATCGTCCCCGGAATATTTAGTCCCGAGGCAGGAATATGAGGAAGCGGATTACCGTCCCGGTCTCTGGTTATAGGAAAAATACCATCCTGGGCTAAGGTGAGTGTCATATTCGTCGGATCAGCTGATTCCACCATTCCTGTTCTTTCCACTCTGTGGTAATTCCTGGCGAGAAATGAATATCCCCGGGGCTGAAATGCGCCAAGGAAAGATCTTCCCGGAATGCTTCGGCATAGCCGGTTGCCGTTTCGTGCACTCTCACAGACGATAGGCGGACATTTCCTTCGCCGTTTACCGGAGAAGTGTCTTGTAGTATCTTATCGATTACATTCAGGAACATCAGGGCATAGCCTTCCGCAGAGGGAGATACCGGAATTTCTGCCACCCGTTTATTGTAACGGTATATAAAATCTTTGAAATCCTGAGATTCTCCGGTCCATAACGAGTAACTGTGATCGAAACTTTCAATGAATTGTTTTACTTTATCGAGCCGGCAAAAGTCCATTACCATATATCCGTCGTCCAATTTGTCGGAAGTCAGGAAAACTTCGACAATATAAGAATGTCCATGTATATTTTCGCGGCAATGCTCTGAAGAACAATTTCGTACGATATGGGCTCCTTCGAATTTAAAAAGCTTTCGAATAATCATTATTTAGTAAAGTTGATTCGGCTTACAAAGATAAGATAAAAAAGCGAGATCGGGAAGAACAGCACAGCCGGAAACTGAACAAGGAGCGAGGGGATTCGGAATAAGGAACTGGCTTTTAAAAACCGAAGTCAGACCGGAATCCTGTTTTCCGGTCTGACTTCAGGTATAAATTAAGAGCTAAAAATTGAAAAACGCACCATACGTTTTATTTACTTACGGTGGGATCTTCCACTCCTGCTTCTGCGAAAGCTTTAGCCCGCAGCAGGCAGCTGTCACAGGTTCCGCAGGGATGTTCGTCTCCCCGGTAGCATGTCCAGGTCAGGCCGAAATCTACACCTAAGCGGACACCTAATTTTATTTCTTCGGCTTTGGTCATGTGCATGAAAGGAGCATGGAGGGTTATTTTTTGTTTTTTCTCCGCCCCGAGCACCGTGCCTAAATTAATTGCGTTTTCCATCGCCTGGATAAATTCTTCCCGGCAATCCACGTAGCCGGAATAATCCACTTCGCTCACTCCGATAAAAATATCCGTAATTCCCAGTGCATCGGCGTAGGAAGCAGCTACAGAAAGAAATACCATATTCCGGGCGGGAACATAGGTTGCCGGAATGTCGGAACGGTTCACGTCCCCGTCGCCGATTTCCATATCCTGGTCCGTCAGGGAACACCCTTTCCATTGGTTGAGCGACAGATTTACAATCTTGTGCTCTTTCACTCCGGTCGCTTTAGCAATAGCTATGGCACTTTTCAATTCTTTATCGTGTTTTTGCCCATATTCAAAAGTCAGGGCGTATATTTCGCCGAATCCCCGGCTTTGGGCTAAATAAAGGGCTGTGGTAGAGTCCAGTCCTCCTGATAATAGTACAATCGCTTTTTTCATTTGATCTGTATTACCGATTTCGTATGGTTGGTTTCCAGGCGAATATCCCGTTGGCTGTCCAAAGGAATGTCAAAATCATTAAATAAAATGGAGACATTGGTCGCCTGTTCGAAAAAGAAAGGATGTTTATTCCAATGGAAAGCAGGATAAGCCTGATTATGAATGATCTTATTATTCTTAAATGTAAGATTATTGACAGACTTTGCATAAAGGATAGGGGCATCGAAGGTTTCGAAACGATTGTTCTCGATTACGATGCCGGGTACATCCGTTCCTCCGTGGAAATATTTCACCTGCTCTTTCAGGTTCGGTATTTCGGGATAGATGGAGATGATCGCATTAGTAAACTGGAACAAGCTGGTCAATGCGTTGATAAATGTGTTGTTCCTGATTAAAACGTCGCGGCAGGCTCCGGTTTCGTACCAGCCGTTGCAATCGCCGCATAAAAGAATGGCCGTGCCTGAAGTATGATCGAATAAGTTATTTTCAACTACCGTTTTTTTAGGAGTACTGAAAAGAGCTCCCCGGGCGCGGTTGTTCCGGATGGTGTTGTGGGCGAAAAGCACTTCCGGAGTCCATTCCAGGTTTTCGATGCCGAAACCTTCCTGCGTAGTGATTATTTTTTCGATAGGCCGGGTGAACGTAATCCGGAACGAACGGGCTCCGTGTGTCCCGGATTGTCCCACAGGTTCGATCGCCGCTATTTCGTTGCCCGATTCTGTGAGTTCCATCGTCGAAGATTTGATAAATTGCACCTTATCGCCGGGACGTCCCCATTCGAAACCCCAGCTCTGGGAATGCATGTAGGTGCCGATAAGGGTATGGTCGTCGATTCGCTCCGTGATTTTCAGATAAGTCCCGTGAATATTGATGGCATCATCCATCATCCCTTCATAGAGACCATTGATGGATGTGATCTTGCCTTTGCAGCCTGAAAAATGAGTGGCGTCTGCCTGGGTGGTGAAATAACGCGGATCGTTTTTCCCTTTAAGGCAAACCCCGAAACCGTCTAAAGTGATGTTTTCGCAAAGTTGTGCCAGTAATCCCATACCCTCTGCATAATGTACCCTGATATTTTCCAAACGGGTATCGTCGGAACGATACATAAAGATTCCCGGTGTCGGGCGATGCCAGGTGCGGGCTGCAATCACGGTTCCCGGCTTTAATTTCGGTTGTTGCCAATTTTCAGCCACGATTGTGCGCGGAGCGATTTCTTTCACCTGCCGTATATTTATTCCTAAATCGCTGGTATTATATACCACATGTTTTGTATCTCCCTCGAAAGCGATACAGGCTTGCGGGGTGTGCTGCCAGCCTTCCCCATAAGCAACGAATACGCCGTTCTCTATTTTATATTTCACCCAGGGAGCCACTTCAAGAGTGATTTTTTTGGCTTCCGGATCGTTGGCAACGATCTTGAATTGGGTGATATGGGGATTGGCAAAATCGATGGAAAAATTTTTGAACGTGCAATTTTTACAATCGACAATGCTTAGGGGAAGCATCCTGCCATGAAAAATAAATTCCGATCCCTGCCCGTCGAATACGATATTTTTCATCCCCTCGATGGCAATCCCCACATTTTTAGGATTATCCTGGTCGTGATTGGAAATGTAATATACTTTTTCCATTTCCTGGGTTGGAAAAAAGTTATACTTTCCTTTCGGGAATTTAATAACATACCGGCTGTCTGTGGGATTTTCCGCAATTATTCTTTGCAGGGCCGCAGCGAGAACGGATGTTGTGTTTCGGTCACTTCCGGGCTGGAGCCCATAATTACGCAGATGATAAATTTTGCCTTGGGTCACGGGCGAAGCGAGTAAGGCAAAAGCAAGTAGAAAGTAAGAAATATATCTCATGGCGATTAAAAATGTTTGGTTAGCAAAAATCGTGAAAAATAACAGATTGTGCAACATTTATAAGACATTCGTAATAATATTCTTCCGAATATGGAAGAAAGAAAAGTTTTTTCGTAATTTGGCACTGTAAAAAAACAGGATAATGCGTCGGATAACATTACAGCGATGTTGCCTTTATTTTTCCAGCTGGAGCCAAAAAGGATATTCCATATTTTGCAGCATAGGGCGTGAAGTGCGAATTTCACGGCTGGCTCTTTCTATGTATGAGAATATACTTCTGAAATCTTCGCATAACGGAGTGATTGTAAATACGGCACACACCGTGGAATTATGCACTGCATTACTGGAAATTTGTGGAATAGAAAGAATTTCCGGAGAGATCGGGGGAGAGGTATGCCCTGTTGCATCGGATAGAATCATTGAAAATAGAAAGATAGGGATGTATAGCTGAAAGGCTGTATGTCCCTTTTTAATTTTAGGATATGGAGATTGGAATTTTAAAAGAAAAAGTATTGAGAGGTGGGCGAATTTCCCGCGAAGAGGCACTGTTCCTTGCATGGCAAGTGCCTAAGCAGGAATTATATAAAGCCGCCGGAGAAATACGGGACCATAAAATGGGGAAGCGGTTCGATACCTGCTCTATCGTCAATGCACGTTCGGGCAGATGTTCTGAAGATTGTAAATGGTGTGCACAGTCTGCCCGGTTTAAAACCCGGATCGAGGAATATGAATTGGTGGACGAGAAAACCTGTCTGGAACTGGCTCATTTGAATGCTGAATATAAGGTAAATAAATTTTCGTTTGTTACCAGTGGTAAGGCCTTGTCTGACCGGAATATCGATATGCTCTGCCATTATGCGCGGAAAATCGGGCAGGAAACGGGGATAAAGTTATGTGCTTCTATGGGTTTATTGAATAAAGCTCAGCTCCAAAAGTTAATAGACGCAGGTATAACCCGCTACCATTGCAATTTGGAATCGTCGGCAGATTTTTTTCCGTCGCTTTGCTCTACTCATACGACGGAAGATAAACTGGAAACCATCCGGGCTGCCCGGGAAGTGGGAATGGAAATTTGTTCCGGAGGTATTATTGGAATGGGAGAAAGTATGGAAGATCGTATATCACTGGCTTTTATGTTGTGCGACTTAAAGATAAAGTCGATACCTATCAATATATTGAATCCCATTCCCGGAACACCGTTGGAGGGGACCCTTCCTCTGTCGGATGACGAAATATTGACAACGATAGCTTTGTTTCGCTTTATCAATCCGGATGCCTGGCTGCGTTTTGCTGGCGGGCGGTTGCTTATTGCCCATATCGAAAGCGCCGCTATCGGAGCGGGCATAAATGCCGCAATTGTAGGCGATTTGCTGACAACCGTAGGATCTAAAGTGAAGGAAGACATGGCGAAAGTACAGGAACTCGGATTTACCATCGAATAAAACGTAAAAATATGAATACAGAAGAACTATTGAGCTATGACCGGAAACACATTTGGCATCCGTACACCTCTACGATAGATCCGCTCCCTGTTTTTCCGGTGAAAAGGGCGGAAGGTGTTTATATTGAATTGGAAGACGGGCGGAAACTAATCGACGGGATGTCGTCGTGGTGGTGTCAGATTCATGGATATAATCATCCGGTATTGAATGCCGCGATAGAAAAACAATTAAAATCGATGTCGCATGTGATGTTCGGTGGTTTAACCCACCGTCCGGCGGTGGAGTTGGCACATAAGATTCTATCGGTAGCTCCGGCAGGATTGGATAAGATATTTTTTTGCGATTCCGGTTCGGTGGCAGTGGAGGTAGCTATGAAAATGGCTTTGCAATACTGGTATGCCAAAGGGAAGGGCGGGAAGAAGAATTTTCTGACGATTACCAAAGGATACCACGGGGACACGTGGAATGCGATGTCGGTATGCGATCCGGTGACGGGAATGCATAGTATTTTTCAGGGAAACCTGCCTGTGCAATATTTTGTATCCCGGCCGGAATGTCGTTTCGGGCAGGCATGCAGGAAAGAGGATATTCGGGAAATGCAGGAATGCCTGGAAAAGCACCGGGACGACATTGCGGCTGTAATCCTTGAACCTATTGTTCAAGGTGCGGGCGGAATGTGGTTTTATTCAGCAGATTACCTGAAACAAGTGCGTGAACTTTGCGATCGATACGAAGTATTGCTTGTTTGCGATGAAATTGCCACAGGATTCGGACGCACCGGAAAGTTGTGGGCGGTAGAGCATGCCGGTATAAGCCCGGACATTATGTGCATTGGAAAAGCGATTACCGGTGGATATATGAGTTTCGCTGCAACTATGGCAACGGTAAAAGTAGCAACTACGATTTGTTCGGTAGAGCCTTATGTATTTATGCATGGTCCCACTTTTATGGGGAATCCTTTGGCCTGCTCGGTAGCCAATGCTTCTATCGATTTGTTGCTGAGTGCCGACTGGCAGGCAAAGATAAAGGCTATCGAACGGCAATTAACGGAGGAACTTGCACCTGCGACGCAATATGAATCGGTGGAAGATGTCCGGGTTTTGGGAGCGATCGGGGTGATCGAAATGAAAAATCCGGTAAATATGGCTGTATTACAGGAGCAATTTGCGAGAGAAGGTATTTGGGTTCGTCCCTTCGGCAGATTGGTTTATATCATGCCGCCTTATATTATTCAGCCGGACGAGTTGCATAAACTGACTTCTTCTCTCTTAAAAATTACCCGGAGTAATCGATGAAATAATATTGTTTAACTCACGGATTGTAATACTTTTGTTTACAGAATTATAAATTGCAACACCATGAATAAAGAGAGATACAGCAGTAAGCTGAATAAAATAAAAGAAGCCGGCAATTATCGTTGGTTGCGTGATATACAGCATAATGGTTTTTTGATTCACGACGAAGGGCGGGAAATGTTGAACCTTTCTTCGAACGACTATTTGGGTTTGTCTTCCAATCCCCGTTTGATCCAGGAATTCAGGGCGGAGACCGATGTCATGGCCTTACCTTACAGTGCTGTTTCGTCCCGTTTGCTTTCAGGGAATCATGAATACTATAAAATGCTGGAAAATGATTTGGCCGATCTTTACGATAAAGAGGCTGCCCTGGTGTTTAATTCCGGCTATCATGCCAATATCGGGATATTGCCCGCCCTAACGGGAAAAAAAGACCTGATTGTGGCCGATAAACTGGTGCATGCCAGTATTATCGACGGATTAATGCTGAGTGAAGCGGAAATGGTGCGTTATCGCCATTCGGATTACGAGCATTTGCGGAATTTGCTGGTACAGCACCGGGAGAAATATGAGAATGTATTTATTGTAACCGAATCGGTATTCAGTATGGACGGGGATATTGCCGATCTGCAGCAATTGTGCGAAATTAAAAAGGAATTCGACGCATTCTTGTATGTGGATGAAGCTCATGCTGTAGGAGTGAGGGGAACGAACGGTTTAGGTTGCTGCGAAGAACAGGCATGTACGGAAGATATCGATTTTATTGTAGGAACTTTCGGCAAAGCGTTTGCTTCCATGGGAGCTTTTGTGGTGTGTGAGGGACTTTTCCGGGAATTTCTGATCAATACCCAGCGCAGCCTGATTTTTACGACGGCTTTGCCTCCGGTGAATGTAGCCTGGACACGTTTTGTACTGAATCGTATGCCTGATTTTTACGATTTGAGGATAAAATTGGCAGAGATATCGGCAAAATTACGATGTGTGCTCCAGGAACGGGGATTCGAAACCAAAGGTGAATCGCATATCGTACCTATGATTTGCGGCTCGAATGAAAATAGTGTGGAGATGTCGGAATTACTCCGGGATAACGGTTTCTTCGTGTTGCCCGTGAGGTATCCTACCGTACCGAAAAATGAAGCACGTATTCGTTTTTCACTCAACGCTTCCATTCCTACCGAAGATTACGAGTGTTTATTTGAATTTTTAGAGTGCCTGGAATAGTCCCATAGATTCTAAAATTAGCTTAAAAGTATGCGAATAGAGTGGCTGGTAAAAAAAGGAGCGGGGCAGGTCATTGTTTTCTTCAATGGCTGGGGGATGGATGCATCTGCTGTTTCCCATTTGGAAACGGATGCCGATGTGGTTATGTTTTACGATTATCGTATCCTGTCGCATGATAACCTGCCCGATTTGAGGGAATACCGGGAAGTATATGTTGTGGCCTGGTCTATGGGGGTGTGGGCGGCTTCGTGTGTTGTGCCCCACTTCAATGTCCGGCCCCGTTGGGCTGTGGCGCTGAATGGTACGGAAAGGCCTGTGGACAATTTATATGGGATTCCGGTTAAAGTATATCGATTGACCGAAAAAGGAATGAATATCCGGGGAAGAGAAAAATTCTTTTCCCGTATGGCCGTAACGGATGAAGAAAGGCAATTTTTGAAAGGGTGTTTGCCGACCCGGGAACTCGAAGATCAGTGCGAAGAGCTTGTCCTTATTGAAAAACAAAGCTATGGGTGTGAAAAATGCTATTCATGGAATAAAGTATATGTATCGGAAAAAGATGTAATCTTTCCCGTAGAAAATCAGTTGAATTGGTGGCAAGGAAAAGTCCCGGTGACTTTTCTGCCGGGAGGGCATTATCCGTTTGCCGGTTTTAAAGAGTGGGAACACATTCTTGGAATTAAATTCACACAGTCCGGAAATTAAAATGACAACTATTAAAATGATCGATAAGGCGGATGTTCTATGCCGGTTTAGGCGAAGTGTAGAGAGTTATGATGAAAATGCTATTGTACAAAAAAGCATCGTAACTAAACTTTGTACACTCTTACAGGAGTATATAGGGCCTTGTCCGGTAAAGATTTTAGAAATCGGATGCGGTACGGGCTTGCTTACCTCGGCTTTGTTAAATGATTTCTCTATAAATAAATTGTATATTAACGATTTAGTTCCGGAGATGTGTCGTAAAACAGCCGATAGATGTACCATACCCAATGAGCATTGCATCCTGGGAGATATTGAAACGGTATCTCTTGCCGGGCAGTATGGAATGATTGTTTCAAGTTCTACTTTTCAATGGTTTTCCCGGCCGGAAAATACGTTGAAAAAACTCTCCGGTCATTTAGCTGCCGACGGCTTTCTGGTTTTCAGTACTTTCGGACAGGATAATCTGAAAGAATTACGCCAGGTGAGTGGTCAGGGACTGACTTATCTTTCTTCTACCGGATGGAAGGAAATTTTATCTCCGCATTTTGAAGTCCTGCATGAGGAAGAAGAGGTTCATACCCTTTATTTTAACTCACCCTTAGAAGTGCTCAGGCATATAAAGAATACGGGGGTAAATGCAACTTCCGAACCGCAGATACGGACTAAAGGACAGATGGATCGATTTGTCCGGAAATATTCTTCGTATTGGAATACAGATAAAAAAGGGTATCCTTTAACCTATCATCCGGTTTATTGGGTATGCCGGAAACGAAAATCATAACTTCCCCAAGTGATTAAATGTGTTGGTTTTCATTAATTGTTCCAATTCGGCGATAATCATAGCCGTTGCTCCCCAAATGAAGTTTTCTCCGATTTTATAACCGGGAGCTATAATCTCATGACCATTACGTAAAAACGTGGTAGTGGCTTTGTTTTGATCGTCGAAAAGATCGCAAAGCTTCACCATGATTACCTTTTCCACTTCGTTTTCCGAAAGTTTAAAATCCGGTAATTTCAGCGTAGTGCCGACAATGGGAGTGATGTTATAATTACTGAGTGGGATATAAATATCGCTCAATACTCCTAAGATAGAGACTTTTTCTTCCGGCACTCCGATTTCCTCGTGACATTCGCGCAAAGCGGTCTGCAAGGCATCGGCATCGCTCATTTCCATTTTGCCTCCGGGCAAAGCAATTTGTCCCCGGTGATACCTTCCGAAATTGGAACGCTTGATGAAAGGAATGGCCAGATCGTTTTCAAAGGGAATAATCAGGGCAAGCACGGCACTATTGACAGGAGGCGTGGGATGAATACCCTCTACACCTTCAATTATTTTGGGACGGGGAGCCATCGTGCTATGGGCTTTTTCTCCCGGCAACACATTATACAATGCAGTCCTGATTCGTTTCGGTCTCATTTTTGTCGCTCTTAAAATATACCAATTTGTCGATAAAGTGCGTTTCCAACAAAGATAACAATATTCTTAAAATCCCAATCGCGGGAAGATAAAATTCCAAGGGAAACCGGCATAAAAAAAGTGTGCTTTGCAGCACACTTTCCATATTATTTTTTTAATAGCCTCATGAGTTCCCCGATCCATAAAACCAAAGAGGTCGCCCCTATGATCATCCCCCAATCCCGGAGGGTGAGAGGCACGGTTCTGAAAACATCGCCTCCGAATTCTACGATCAGGAATTGACCGATCGGAATAATTAGCATCACGATCAGGAATCCGGCACTTCCTTTCAGGTTTTTAAAGGCGGAGCCACCGGATAAGAAAGCTTTGGCATTGAACATATTCCAAAACTGCAACATGACGAAAGTGGTGAAGAATACAGATAGATCGTACCGCGAAATGTCTCCTTGCTCGTTGGTGAAATAATACATCATTCCTAAAAGTAAAACCGTGAAAGTGATGCCTATACCCAGGATATGGTGTTGCATCTTGCGGGTGATGATAAAATCCGACGATTTTCGCGGTTTTTCATTCATAACGTTAGGATTCGGAGGGAGTGATGCGAGAGCTGCGGCAGCAAAGGTATCGATAATCATGTTCACCCATAGCATTTGCGTAACGGTCAGGGGGAGCTGATGTCCCAACAAAGACCCCAGCAATACGATCAAAAGGGCGGAAAGGTTGATGGTTAATTGAAACAGTATAAAACGTTGTATATTGTGGTAAAGAGACCGTCCCCACATAACAGCGGTGGCGATGCTGTTGAACGAATCGTCGAGCAGAGTGATATCGCTTGCTTCTTTGGCGACCGAAGTACCCGTGCCCATCGACAGGCCGACATCGGCATGATTCAGGGCGGGAGCGTCGTTCGTGCCGTCTCCGGTCACGGCTACCACTGCCCCCGAACGTTTGAGCAGCTCTACCAGCCGTTGTTTATCCGTGGGGCGGGCACGGCACATGATCTTTAACTTTAAGACCCGTTGGGCGGCTTCTTCGTCCGGCAGTTTTTCAAAATCCGTTCCGGTGATAAGCTGCTCTTCGGTATCGCCGGCTTCCCATATTCCGATCTGCCGGCCGATTTCCCTGGCGGTAGCGGGAGTGTCCCCGGTAACGATTTTAACCTGGATTCCGGCATGCAGACATTGGGCGACGGCTGCAGGCACGTCGGGACGTATAGGGTCGGCGATCGCGGCAATACCTAAGAATGTCAAATCAGAAGACGACTCCGTTTCGAGGTCGCTATGCTCCGGTGACACTTCTTTATAGGCAAATCCCAATGTCCGCATCGCCTGATTTTGATAAGAGAGCAGTTGTTCTTCGATGGTTGCCCGGTATTCTGCTATCGGTTTATTCCCTTCAGGCAAACGAATATCCCGGCATTTGGATAAAAGGATTTCAGGAGCGCCTTTAACATATAGAATCTGTTTTCCACCCAAAGAGGATTTGACGAGGGTAGCCATATATTTCCGTTCTGTCGAGAAGGTCAATTGCTCCTCGATATCCGTATGTTCCCGGTAGTCCATGTAATTTACCTGCTGGCCATGAAGCCAGAGGAGCAAGGCTGCTTCGGTCGGATTTCCTAAAGTTTTTATTTTATCGGGAAGGGTATAATCCAGAAAAGCGGTGGAATTCATCGAAATACCCTCTTTAATTAAAGTGCTGATTTCATCTTGCTCCAATTTTTGTCCGGCAAGTGCATAAAAATTGGTTTGATGTACCTGCATTTGATTTTGGGTCAGGGTTCCGGTCTTGTCGGTACAGATCACCGTGGTTGCCCCCATCGTTTCACAGGCATGCATTTTGCGTACCAGATTGTTGGTTTTCAACATCTTTCTCATGCTCAATGCAAGGCTTAATGTAACGCTCATCGGTAAACCTTCGGGTACTGACACGACGATCAGTGTCACCGCAACCATAAAATATTGCAGGATTCGTCCGGCAGACTCCAGCGTGAAAAGATTATCCGAGGTGAAAACCCCTGCCAGAATATCTTTTACGAGTAATCCGCCGAATGTCAGGCCTGCAACGATGAACCCGATAATACTGATCAGGCGGGCCAGTTTTTCCAATTGCTTGCTTAGCGGAGTTTTATCCTTGTTGATTTCCGTTGCTTTTTCAGCCACTTTTCCGAATTCGGTAGCATCGCCGACCTCCTTTACTTCATATATACACCGCCCGTTGGCAATGGTCGTGCCTCTCAGAATGTGGTTGGAAGGATAGGTCGCCTCTTCATCGAAATGTTCCGGATTGGTCGTTTTACTGATGACAGGCTCGCCTGTCAAAGTCGATTCATTGACTTGCAGGGAAATGGCTTCAATCAATTCCCCGTCTGCCGGAATTTCTTCACCTGTTTCAAGAACGATAATATCTCCGACTACGATATCCTGCTTCGCGACCTCGTGAATGTTCCCATTCCGGATCACTTTATACAATATATCGTCATTCACCTGGTTTAGCAATTCGAATTTTCGGTTGGCATCCATTTCAAACCAGAAAGCGACACCTGTTGCTAAAAAGATAGCAGCGAAAATCCCGATTGTTTCGGCATACTCGTTGTGAATAATCGAGATGATCAGGGAGAGCAGAGCCGCCGCTAACAGGATTTTAATAATCGGATCTTTGAATTTTTCGAGAAAAAGTTTCCAGAGGGGAGTTCGGGCCGGAGGAGTCAGAATATTCTTGCCGTATCGTTGCCGGCTTGCTTCTACCTGCTCATTCGTCAGGCCGGAATAGTGTTTGGATTCCATGAAGTGTACATTGTTTTAATTTCTTTTCAAAAATAACAATTTCTACTTATTTAAAAACTTCCTTTCCGGTCTTTTCAGAGGACATTTTGTTTATTTAAGAATTTCCGGTAAAGTATAAAAAAATGTTTTAAAAGAAAACGGCGGTGTAAAAGGGCGCGAATACAATACATTTACAGAAATACGGTGTGTATGGGTGAGTTTCCGCGAAACAGAAAGCCTTGTTTATAAAGAAATGTCAATTGCCACATTTTGAAAATAGGATCGGAGTTTAAATTATAAAAATTGAAAATTTATCCGGATGAATTTAGCAATAGGGTGATCCGGTAAGAATGTTGTCGTAAAAAAAGCTTTGTAAGTTTGTCATCTTACAAAGCTCTGAAAATATATTATACAAAATTCCTTTAGCTGAAAACTTGCAGGCGGTTGGCGTCCAAACGCAGAAAAATAAAAATCAATATGGTAAAAGCCCACAAAGAAGAGCCTCCGTAACTGAAAAAGGGAAGCGGAATACCGATTACCGGAGCAACCCCGATCGTCATGCCGATGTTTATCGCCATATGGAAAAAGAGGATAGAAGCAACACCATACCCATATATCCGGGAAAAATCGGAACGCTGGCGTTCCGCTAAGTATATGATTCGTAGAATAAATGCCATTAATAGCCCGATAACAACCGTACTTCCTAAAAATCCCCATTCTTCGCCTACCGTACAGAAGATAAAATCGGTACTTTGTTCCGGTACAAAATTGAATTTGGTCTGCGTTCCCTGTAAGAAACCTTTTCCGGAAAAACCTCCCGAACCGATAGCGATCTTCGATTGGTTTACATTATAACCCGCTCCGGTAAGGTCGGATTCGATACCCAGCAAATTATTGATACGATCTCTTTGGTGGGGCTGCAATTTGTCGAAAGCGTAATCGACTCCGATCGTCGCCCCTATACAGAGCCAGGAAGCCAGTACCACCAGCATAATGTGCCGCATCTTACGCTTATAAATAAAATAGATTCCTATCAAATTACAAAGCAGGTAGGAGATAAGCAAAAGTTTATGATCGCTGACAGGCAGGTCTAACAACCATTTTAGAAATAATAAAAACAGGAAACAACTTACGAGAAAAATAATAATCCGGTAAAACTCATGCTTATTTTGCCGATAATAAAGAAAAGCGATCAGCGTTCCGCCGATGATTAGCAAAAGTACGGTCATAGGCGGATAGAGCAGGGTAAAAATAAACAAGGCTACCGTCATGAAACAGAGTAACAAAATCGAACCGTGCAAACCTTCCCGGTACATCACCAATATAAATGAACTATATACTAAGGCCGAACCCGTGTCGTTTTGTTTGATGATCAGAAGGGCAGGCAATGCCAGTAAAATCCCGATAGTGAGCAAACTGCTGAACCGCATCATTTTAAAGCCATGCCTGCTCATGACATTCGCCACGGCAAGACAGGTTGCAAATTTGGCAAACTCGGCAGGTTGCAGGCGGATACTGCCGATTTCAAACCACGACCTCGCTCCATTGACCTCTTTACCGAAAACCAATACTGCTGCCAGCAAGGCGATCATCAGTCCATATATAATAAAAGAAAAGGCCGTAAAAAATTTACTATCCGTCAGCATAATGATAAAACCCAAGCCGAAAGAAGCGCCGATCCAAATGATCTGTTTCCCGTATTTTTGGGAAATATCGAATATGCTGCTATGGCTATCGTTGTACACAGCAGCGTAAATATTCAGCCATCCCATGAAAACCAACAGGGTGTACATGAAAATGGATAACCAATCGATATTTTTTAAAAGCTCTGATTGTCTGTTCATAGCGCGTGGTTTTTATTCTTCGTCTTCTGTTGTCGTTGCCGTCCCATTGGCATTTCGTACGGCCGGGGAATGAATCAGGTCGGCTTCGAGCATACTCTTTTCAAGAGACTTTTTCCCTTCCGGAATCTTTCCGTGCAAATACTTATCCAATAAAAGTCCGGCAATAGGAGCTGCATACCTGGCACCCCAAACTCCGTTTTCTACGTAAACCAATATGGCGATTTTCGGATTTTCTTTGGGAGCAAAAGCGAAAAATGCCGAATGATCGTCTCCATGTGGATTTTGTATGGTTCCTGTTTTTCCACACACAATCACCGAATCGACGGCAGCCACACGCCCTGTTCCTGTCTTCACCGCTTCTTCCATCGCATCGACGATTATTTCGAAATGTTTTTTCTGAATGGGAATTTCATGCTTGTTCAACTGTTCGTAGTTTTCATCGGTACGTCTCACGATATGAGGCGTGATGTAATGTCCCCGGTTCGCAATCCCTGCAACGATATTCGCCATTTGCATGGGGGTCAGCATCAATTCTCCCTGTCCGATGGCAAGGGAACGGAAATACGTATAATACCAGACCTGGGTGCGGAATTGCCTGTCATAGGCTTGCTGGGTAGGTATATCCCCGGATTTTTCATTGTAGAAATCGGGACACAGCTTTTGTCCTACGCCGAACGACATCACATATTCCCGCCATTTGCCATAAGCTTCCCTGACGCTGGCATATCGGTTGTTTTCCAAAGTCCTGCGAAAAACATTCACAAAATAAGGATTACACGAAGTTCTGATGCCCCCTTTCAGATCTACAGGCGATTCATGTCCGTGGCATTTCATCAACTGCCCGTTGAAATAATTACCGAAGTGACATTCATAACGGGTTTGAGGAACGATCACTCCTTCCTCCAGCCCGATCAGTCCTACCACGGTTTTGAAAATAGAACCGGGAGGATAGGTAGCACTGACCGTACGGTCGAAAAGCGGAAGGTTAGGGTCTTCGCTTAATTTCTTATAATTCCGTCCCCGTTCCAATCCGATCATTAGTTGCGGGTTATACCCCGGGCTCGATACTTTTAATAATATTTCTCCTGTTTGAGGTTCGATGGCAATAATACCGCCTTTTTTATTCCTCATAAGGTGATAGGCATATTCCTGCAAATCGATGTCGAGGGTTGTTGTGATATTATCTCCCACGATAGCCGGTTTGTCGTATTCTCCGTTTTTGTAGGACCCTTTGATCCGGTTGTAATTATCGACCAGCATGATCTTTTCACCTTTTTTTCCACGGAGCGTGTTTTCATAACTTCTTTCCAGGCCGTTAATCCCGACATAGTCGCCGGAAGCATACGTGCTGTCCTTATCGATTTGCGCCTGGCTTACTTCCCCGATATATCCGAAGACATCCGCCGAGTGGTTTACGTTGTATTTACGTAAAGTTCTGGTTTGCATGAAAAATCCCGGATATTTGTAGAGCTTTTCCTGTAAAATAGCATACTTGTCCGCAGTGATCTGGGAAATGAGGATAGAAGCTTTATAAGGAGAGTAGCGGCGGCATTTTTTTAAGCTCTTTTCAAGTATGTCTTTATCGATATTCAGGATGGTGATTAATTCCGTCGTATCGAATGGCTTCACTTGTAAAGGAACAACCATCAGATCGTAAGCCGGCTGATTTTCGACCAGCAATTTACCGTTCCGGTCGAAAATCAACCCTCTGGCCGGGTATTGTGTCGTTACCCGCTGAGAATTACGGATCGCCTCTTCCTGAAAAGAATCGTCGATCACTTGCATATAAAATAACCGAATAATATAAATGCAGCAAACACAAATAATGATTGCTGAAATAACGGCTTTCCGGTGTGAATACTTATTCATAACATGATCTGTTTGAGGATCTGAAAAACTGAAAACCGCCGGGCATTCCCGTATGCAGTTAATTCTGCTTCTTCTTCAACACGATAAAATAATAAAGCAGGATGAAAAACACTGAAACCACGGTACTGCACACCATGCGCGCAAGCGTAATCCAAAAATTATGGAAACTGAAAGCTTCTGCCATAATCAATGCCACATTGAATACGGCGGTCGAAACGATAACATATTTAAAAAACCAGGCAAAATTGCTAATGTTCTGTTTTCCCTGGATGTCGTCGATCTGTTCCCGGTTAGAGGTCAGCATCAACAGGCGGGGACGAATATACGCTATCAATGTCGAGGCAGCGGCATGTATTCCCATTGTGTTGTTGGCCAGGTCTATAAACAGCCCCAGGAAAAAACCGAACAGTAAAATGCTCGCTTTGCTCAAGCGGTAAGGCAAAATGTATATAGCAAGAATATAAATATTGATATACACATAGGAGTGAAGCTGTATATTATCCAATATAGCTAATTGAATAATCAGCAATGCGATCAGATTGACGAAAAATTTTACGTTAGTCATGTGTCATTTCCTCCAATTCCAATTTCTCACTCTTATTTAGGTTAGCCACCACATACACATCTGAAATCTTCTTAAAATCGACTGCTAATTTTACTTTTATGGTAAGAAAATTAGCAGTTTCCTTGTTTACAGTCTCGACAAATCCTATCAATTCGCCCTCAGGGAAAATAGAGGAGAAGCCTGACGTCACAATCGTATCCCCCTGTGCGACATCTACGTGAAAAGGTATGTCGTTCAGATAAGAATAGCGATAATCGTTTCCGTCCCATTGCAAAGAACCGTAATAACCGTTTTTCTTTAACTTGGCGGAAACCCGCAGATTCGTATTCACCAAAGGAAGTACCCTGGCATAATGTCTGCTGGTATTTTGAATGATTCCCACAACACCTTCCCGCGAACATACCGCCATTTCTTTGGCGACTCCATCGCTGCTGCCTTTATCCAACGTGATATAATTCTTGGTTTTATTAAAACTGGAATTAACCATTCGGGCACTTTGATACCGATAATCCGTATCGAAAAACGAAGAGTCTTCTCCCCAAATATAATTTTCCTGTCCGTCTAACGCACTTTTTATATTTTCTATTCTATTTCTTAGATCTGTATTCTCTGCAACTAATTTTTCGTTCGTTTCTTTCAACGAAAAATAATTATCGATATCCGAGATCGTCGAGGAAATGTAACAGAAAAAAGTCGCTGTATGGCCGGAAAAAACAGTTCTCTGATAGTTATTATGCTGAACTATCAGAGAAAAGGATACGGCTTCCAGTAATATAAAAATTATAGTAAAATGATATTTTAATATCAGTTTTATAATTTCTTTCACAGCCTGTATTTATTGCATGGTATATTATCGGATCAGGAACGAGAATTTATCTACATTTTTCAATGCGATTCCGGTTCCTCTGGCAACGGCCCTTAACGGGTCTTCCGCTATATGGAACGGAATGTTCAGTTTATCGGTCAAACGTTTGTCGAGACCTCTCAGCAAAGCGCCACCACCTGCCAGATAAATACCTTTATTTACAATATCGGCATATAGTTCGGGCGGAGTTTGTTCCAAAGCACCCAGGATGGCAATCTCTATTTTAGAAATGGATTTCTCTAAGCAATGAGCGATTTCCTGATAGGATACAGGAACTTCCACCGGCAAAGAGGTCATTTGGTTAGGACCCTGAACGATAAAATCGGCCGGCGGTTCATCCAGTTCCGAAAGCGCGGAGCCTACATGAATCTTAATTTCCTCAGCCGTACGTTCTCCGATTTTGATATTGTGCTGATGGCGCATATATTCCTGAATGTCGTCGGTCAAATCGTCCCCTGCAATGCGGATCGATTTGTTGCTAACTATACCGCCTAAGGAAATAACGGCGATTTCAGTAGTACCACCACCTATATCCACGATCATATTACCTTCGGGAGCTTCGACATCCAATCCAATGCCTAAGGCGGCAGCCATCGGTTCGTAAATCATATACACATCACGTCCTCCGGCATGTTCCGACGAGTCGCGTACCGCACGTACTTCTACTTCAGTACTTCCCGAGGGAATACAAACGACAATACGTAGGGAAGGCGAGAAAAATTTACTGTTTACGCTCGCCATTTTGATCATGCCGCGCAACATTTGTTCGGCTGCGTTAAAGTCGGCAATCACTCCGTCGCGCAAAGGACGGATCGTTTTGATGTTATCGTGGGTTTTTCCCTGCATCTGCCGGGCTTTTTCCCCGATAGCGATCACCTTTTCAGTTCGTCTGTCGATTGCAACGATAGAAGGTTCATTGACTACCATTTTATCGTTACAAATGATAATTGTATTGGCTGTTCCGAGGTCAACCGCTATATCTTGAGTTAAAAACGAAAATAATCCCATATTCCTAATTAATGTTTGAAGTGTCTCATACCCGTAAAAATCATCGCAATGTCATATTTGTCAGCAGCATCGATAGATTCCTGATCTCTGACAGAACCACCCGGCTGTATTATCGCTGTAATACCTGCCTGATGAGCAGCTTCCACGCAATCGGAGAAAGGGAAGAATGCATCCGAGGCCAATACACTGCCTTGTATGCGGTCTCCGCCCTGGCGGATTGCATTTTCGAGAGCCCAGATACGGCTTACCTGTCCCGGTCCGACTCCGGTCGTCGTCAGATTTTTGGCAATGGCTATACCGTTCGATTTGGCATGTTTCACTACTTTCCAGGCGAAAAGCAAATCTTTCATTTCTGCTTCTGTCGGCTGGCGTTTCGTGACAACTTTCAAATCTTCTTCATTCAATAGTTGAGTATCCAGATCCTGTATCAGTAAACCGCCGAGTACCGTTTTGGCTTTGCTGGCAGACTTGTTTTTCTTGCCGGTGTTTTCCAATTGTAGTAAACGGATATTTTTCTTTTTGGTTAGAATTTCTAAAGCTTCTTTTGAAAAAGACGGGGCGATGATCACTTCCAGAAAAATCTTAGCCATTTCTCCGGCCGTTTCCGCATCGATCTCGCGGTTGGAAGCGACGATTCCGCCGAAAATTGAAACGGGGTCGGCTTCGTAAGCCTTCCGGTAAGCTTCGGCGATAGTGGCAGCACTGCCCACACCGCAAGGATTGGCATGTTTAGAAGCAACGATCGTCGGTTCGTCGAATTCTTTTAACGTTTCCAAAGCTCCGTCGGTATCCCCGATATTATTGTATGAAAGTTCTTTGCCGTGTAACTGTACCGCAGCCGTCAAAGTGCCTTCCGTTCCCTGAATGGAAGTGTAGAAAGCCGCTGCCTGGTGAGGATTCTCACCGTATCTCAAATCCTGTTTCTTTTCAAAAGTTAAAGTCAGGGTTTTAGGATACGTAATATTCAGCCGCTTTGAAAAATAGTCGGCTATCAAAGCATCGTAATGGGAGGTATGGATAAATACTTTTGCTGCCAGCATTTCTTTGGTGGCGGCAGAAGTATCTCCCTGGGCTTTCAGTTCACCGATCACCAGTTCATAATCTTCCGGATCGGTCAGCACCGTAACGAATTTGTAATTTTTTGCAGCCGCACGAATCATCGTGGGACCGCCTATATCGATGTTTTCGATGATCTCTTCGTGAGATACACCGGGTTTTAAAATAGTCTGTTTAAAAGGGTATAAGTTACAAACGACGATGTCAATGGGTTCTATCCCCAATTCGGTCATTTGTGCTTTATGATTGTCGTTATCTCTGATTGCTAATATACCGCCTTCTACATTGGGGTGCAAGGTCTTAACCCTACCGTCAAAACATTCGGGAAACTTGGTTAAATCTGAAATATCCTGAACTTTAATGCCTTCCTCTTTCAGTTTTTTTGAAGTTCCTCCAGTCGAAATGATTTCCCAGCCCATAGAATCCAGTGATTTGGCGAACTCGACAATACCAGTCTTGTCGAAGACACTGATTAATGCTCTTTTCATCCGGATTTTTATTTAATATTTTTTCAAGTGAATCTTAATTTCGTGGCAAAGGTAAAAAAAAGAAGATTAAATTTTATATAAAATCGCAGATGATGTGATTTTTTTATAAAAAATGCCATTCGCATCTGTTAATTATAGCTAACGATCAGAAGATCACCACTTCTTCTGATGGGGTATTCTTTTAAGGGATATATCTTTGAATCGTTGCCGAAAGGCTGTCCGTACAACAGGCTGAATTCCGTTCCGCATTTGGGGCAGATGGCGATATTTCCTTTCAAATCTTTCTGTGTGAAATAAGATTCTAAGTCGGGACAGTTGGTACAAGTTGCATCGAAACAATGAAATTCTTTTGCATCTTCCGTAAAGATTACAATGCCATGCCCTTTATAGCCCAACGATTCTGCATTAGGGGTCGAAATGGAAAAATATTTCGGATTATTTTTCCACATCAATTCGTTTTCTCCTCCCAGATTCAGTTTAATCGTGGTATTTACCGGAACGAAAGGAATAATATGCTTGTCCCGTAATTTCTCTTCACAACTCATTATTCCGTTTAAAGATAAAAGGAATAAAGAAAAAAATATTATTTTTGACTTCATATGTAGTAATCAGGTAAATGTGATCGGTATATTTGCCATAGATAAAACCCGGCTTAGATAGGCACTCCTCGGTATGACCAATTAAAATTGGTTTCCGTTCCCCGGTTGCACAATCTTCGCCACAAAGATAGTAAAATATGGGTATTGTAAAAGCTGATTTCGATTGGATTTCTTTATTGGTCGTTGTCGTTGCAGGAATCATCGGGATGATTAAATCGGGAACGAAAAAAACTTCTCACAGTCCTGTGGACATTCCCCGGGAATACGTACCGGAAATGGAGAGGGAAGAAACGGTTGAATGGTTTAACGATCCCGATATAGCGATCAAATCTTCGACACAAGAAAATAGGGAAGAAATGTCTATGCCGGGAGACAGCTATAAAGAAACAGAAGAACAGCCCTTATTTATTTCCGTGCCGGAGGAGAATACCGAATCGGAAAACGAAGAGTTAAGGCACTTTAATCTCCGGCAGGCTATTATCGGCAGCGAAATTTTACGGCGTCCCGAATATTGATTAAAATTCGATGCCTATACCTGTCGATAAAGAAAACATATAAGGTTTAAAGTCGATTTGAGAATTCCGGCTAAGAGATTGTAAATAATATTTGAAGCCCGGCTCTAACATGATTTTAATCCCCTTGGTAATCGGGTATTCAACACCGATACCTAAATCGGTACTTAAATTAAAGCGGCGGATATCCTCTGTACTGCCGATATATTCTTTTTCGTCCCCTTTGATTAGATATGCTTTGTTATCGACCACAATATTGCCGCTGAATCCACCGGCTACCGACAATCTTACTTTTTGGTCGAAAAAACGGTAACGCAAAGCAATCGGAACTTCTATCGTATTGAATACCTGTTCGATATCGGAGGTACGGCTGTTGTTATTATTGTTTAGCAATACAGCTTCTTCGCTCCGGTAGGCGACGGCTTTGGTACGGCTTTTCAGATTTCCCAGCGGGGTAACGATATAGTCGTAAGTTTCCTGGGAAGCTGTGGATGCAAAAGCCATCGTCTGAGGGTGTGACGATATTCTTTCGTCGGTGTGCTGTCCCATACGGCTATAAAAAAGACCGGTCTGGACAGATAATTTTTTATCGGCAGCAATGGAAAATTTCAAACCGCCGCTTACATTCATTTTGCCGCTTATCTGGCTGTTCGAATACTGATAGCCTCTGGCATTGGTCGCAGTGGTGTGATAAGTTCCGGAAGTATATACAGGGGCAACATGCCCGCTTAAAGCGAGTTTCAGATTTCTTGAGTGTTTTTCTTTTTCTTCCTTTGCTTCCTCTTCTGTTCCCGGGCTCTGTGCCTCTGCTTTTAACAGCGCCTGATAGGCCGCGCTGTTTTTCAGGGCTTGTCCGTTCACCAAAGGAATAATGCCGTGGCGAACGGAGGGAACTTTTAAGGACAACTGTACCGGAGCCGTTTCTATTTTAGAATCGATCTGCTCCGAATGGATCGCAGTAACCGGAATGGGATTTCTGAAACCGGAAGGAGCAGAGGCAACCGGTTGCCCGGTTGATTGTTCTTGTTTTACCACATTTTCGGTAATCGGTAAAACAGGCGTATCCGGAATAGTGAGCTGCTCGACATCGGGAGGCGATATCTTCACCCATTGTATTTCTTGCGTTTCTTTATCACGGAGCTGTAAGAGCCATACGGCCGCAGCCAGCAAAGCAACGGCCGCAGCACTGCGTATCCACCAGAAGATATGTTTCCGGCGGCGAGGGTACAGGCTTGCCTCTATGTTTTCCCATATATAGGGAGGAGGCTCGCAATTTCTGTCCCGCAGCGCATTTTTAAAGAGACGATCTAAGTTATTGCTCATGTTTTAAATACTCCTTTACTTTTCTTTTTAATATCTCCCTTGCCCTTGCCAGATTCGACTTTGAAGTTCCTTCCGTAATTCCTGCCAATGCCGCAATTTCTTTATGAGACATATCTTCGGCCACATACAGGCTGAAAACCAGACGATATTTTTCCGGTAACTGATCTACAAATCCTGTCAGAACTTCTTCCGGAATCATCACGTTTTCTTCAATATCTTCTGTTTCGGTATCGGGAAACTCTTCAACTAATTGCAATGGACGATTTTTCCGGAATTTTTCCAAAGCAGTATTTATAAAAATCCGCTTCATCCAGCCTTCAAAGGAACCTTTTCCCGTATATTGGCCAAGAGATTGGAAAATCTTGATAAATCCGTCCTGCAAATTATCTTCTGCTTCCGCCCGGTCTTTTGAAAATTGGATGCATACGGCAAACATCTTTGCTGAAAACATCTTATAAAGTTGTTCAGCAGCGCGATGGTCGCCATTTTTACATTTATCGATGATCTGATCCAATTTACACATTGACTTTCGATATAAGGATGCAAAAAGAAAGTGAAAGGTTGCGTTGAAAGGACAAAAATAAAGGGGAGATTTTTCCACACAAAAAAAATAGCTATGGCAGAATGCTTATTATTTCTGCCATAGCTAAAATATTATTGGACAGGCTTTGTTTTTTCGAACAGCCATTGCTTTTCTTCGGGCGATAGAAAAGGTGCAGTTTTTTCATATACCTTGCGATGATAATCATTCAGCCAATTTTTCTGCTCTTCACTTAAGAGTTCAATAAGCAGGGCAGAAGTATCGAAATAACAAAGTGTTAATGTTTCAAATCCAAGCCATTCCCCAAATTCATTTTTCTCGATAGGCACACAAAGGATCATATTTTCGTGCCGGATACCATAGAAACCCTCCCGGTAAAGTCCCGGCTCGTCGGAAGTCAGCATTCCGGGAAGAATCGGTTGCTGTTTTAAATCCTGGCGAATAGCCTGCGGCCCTTCATGTACATTCAGGAAAAAGCCGATTCCGTGACCTGTGCCATGTCCGAAATTCTTTAATCTTTGCCACAAAGGTTGCCGGGCAATAATATCTATATTACAACCGCTTGTTCCTTTAGGAAAGCGGCAAAGACTCAAATCGATCATCCCCTGTAAAACTAAAGTATAATCTTCCTTTTCCTGGTCGGTTAATTCTCCTAAAGGGATTGTGCGGGTAATATCGGTCGTTCCGTGGGTATATTGGCCACCTGAATCTACCAGATACAAGCCCCGGGCTTGCAATTCCGCATCTTTTCCCCGTACAGCAGAATAATGTGGAAGGGCTGCGTTTTTCCCATAAGCAGAAATATTGCCGAAACTGTCCGAGATGTAGCCTTCGTTTTCGGCTCGGAGAGCTGTCAATTTATCGGATACGCTTGTTTCAGTCAAATGGTTGTCGATATTACTTTCCATCCAATAAAAGAATTTAGTCAGGGCAACACTATCTTTGATGCACGCCTCGCGGATTCCTGCAATTTCAATCGCATTTTTGACGGCCTTGGCTAAAATTACGGGAGATTCTTTTTCGGTAACCGGAAACTTTGAAGCAATTTTATGATATACGGCAAAATTTAATGTATTGGTATCCACAGAGAAACGGGCTGTTTGGGGAAGCTCTTCCAAAAACAGGAATAAATGGTGGTAATCCCTGATTTCGATTCCTTCATTTTTTAAAAGAGAAACTATTTCCTGCGACACTTTCCTTTGTTTCACAAACCAATAGGAGTGTTCTCGCCCCACAATGGCATAGCTGATCGCAACCGGATTATAAGGAATATCTTTACATCTGATATTATACAGCCAAGCTATTTCATCCAATGCACTGAATAAATAGTAATCCAATTCATTTTCTGCAAGGTAATCCCGTATCTTTTGAAGTTTTTCTTTAACCGATTTTCCGGCAACTTCCGTCTTTACGGGAAATACCGGAGTTTCAGGCAAAGCGGGACGATCCAGCCATATTTCTCCCAACAAATCTGTCTTTTCCACAACTTTGATACCCTTCGGATTTAGTGTGCTTTGCAACTGTTTCATTGCATTGACAGAAGTACAAAAGCTGTCTAAGCCGACCCTGCTATCCGGAGTTAAAGTTTGAGCCAGCCATTCCGGGTAATCCACGGCATCCGGAACCCTTAGCTTATGCATCCGGATACCGCTGCCTTCCAGCTGCTTTTCTGCCTGGATAAAATAACGGGAATCTGTCCATAACCCGGCCTCTCCGAGGGTAACGACTACTGTTCCGAAAGAGCCGGTAAAACCGGATATCCATTCCCGTTGCTGCCAGGCTGCCGGAAGGTATTCACTATTGTGGGGATCTGTTCCCGATATTATATAGGCGTCTATACATTCTCTCTCCATAATCTCTCGGAGAGCGGAAAGTTTTTCATTTATCGTCATAAACGGAATTTTTTAAATTTCATCAAATGTAATAAGAATTAAGTGATATTACAAAAGGGAAAGAGCACGACACTAAAAACGCCGTAACAGATGTATAAGAAATCAGCGTATATGTTCTCGTGTTACAACTGTAACTTTACAGAAATAAAAAGGGTAGGGAGGGCTGTTTAATTACAAATGTAATATGAAACCAAGATAGAAAGACGTTTTTACAGATGTCAATAAGAGTTATGCACAAAATATGCATAATTATTTTTCGTATATATAATATACTAATAACCAATGATTAAAATGCCATTTTGTAATATTTTAATTCAAGATCGATAAGCGACTCTGGATGATTAAAGCGGAAAAATGGGGATTTTTAATATTATAATTTTTTATATGTGTTGAATTATCAGTTATATACAATATATTTATTCATGTTTTACTTCATTTAAAAATGAGGTGGATTCTATTTCTTGAAATACACTATACTGCTTGTTGTCAAGTATTTATATGCTTTATTCGTTTTCTACATATAGTAAAAAATTAAAAATCAAAACATTAGCTATTTATATACAACTAACACATTTAATCGATTTACAGAAGTAAAGTGCGACCGTTACAAATGTAATTTTGTAAATTAAAAGATTCTAATTACATTTGTAATGATATTTATTACAATATGCAAGAAAGATTTAAGCAGCTATTAGAGGAAAAAGGATTGACAGCGACAAAGTTCGCCGCCCTTATTAAGGTGAATGCTTCTGCAATGTCGCATATCTTAAACGGTCGTAGTAAGCCGGGATTTGATGTGCTGGATAAAATAGCACAGGCATTTCCCGATGTAAACCTAAACTGGTTGATTTCCGGTAAGGGAGAATTATTCAATATTACACCGGATAAAGAAAAGCAAACCGAGGTTGCTGTACAAAAATCTTTATTTGAAACAACAGGGACTGAAAAACAAGAAAAAGCGGCCGACAACTCTCAATCGTCCGTAAAACCGGCTCCTGCAATAGAGGCAGAAGTGGCCGAGGCTTTAATACAAGCTCCCGTCACTAAAAAAATCAAGAGGATTATATTGTTTTTCAGTGACGGGAGTTTTGAGGATTACTCCAAAGAGTTGTAAATAAAAAATAAGTTTTCCGGAATATCGGTATTATATCAATCCGACAATTTCTTTTACGGATTTAAATCCATTTTCATCCAGATAAGCATTAATCCCTTCAATTACCTTGACGGTGACTGCCGGATCGATAAAGTTGGCCGTTCCTATCTGTATGGCCGAAGCTCCTGCCAGTATAAATTCGATTGCATCGGTGGCATTCATAATTCCGCCTAACCCGACGACAGGAATGTGAACGGCTTTGGCAACCTGCCATACCATCCGGAGGGCGATGGGTTTTACACAAGCCCCGCTGAGTCCTCCGGTAATCGTGCTCAATAGCGGGCGGCGCTTTCGGGCATCGATTGCCATCCCCAAAATAGTATTGATCAGGGAAACGGAATCGGCTCCTTCCGTTTCCGCCGCCAAGGCAATCTCCTGAATGTCGGTGACATTGGGAGATAGTTTTACCATTAAATGTTTCCGGTAAACCTGCCGGACGGCTTTAACCACTTCAGCGGCAGAGTGACAACTGGTGCCGAAAGCCATTCCGCCTTCTTTTACATTGGGACAAGAGATATTCAATTCGATTCCCGGAATGTTTTCCAATGCATTGATTTTTTCGGCTGTTGCCACGTAGTCGGGAATGGTAGAACCTGAAACATTTACCAGTATATTGGTCGGTATATCTTTGATTTCCGGATAAATATGCTCGATAAAGTAATCGACTCCTTTATTTTGCAACCCTACGGCATTCAGCATGCCGGAAGGAGTTTCCGCCATACGGGGATAAGGATTACCTTCCCGGTGGTTCAGGGTAGTGCCTTTTACAATAAATCCTCCTAATTGTTCCAATTGGATGAAATCTTGAAATTCCGTACCGTAACCAAAAGTGCCAGAGGCGGTAAGTACCGGATTTTTTAAATCCAGCCCGTTAATATTTACATTTAAATCTGCCATTTCAAATCATTTATATTAAATACCGGTCCATCCGTACATACACATTTATGCCCTTCTTTCGTATCGTTTACACAACAAAGACAAGCTCCGATGCCACATGCCATCATATTTTCCAAAGATACTTCACAATCAATATTTTTAGAATAAGCATACCTTGCAACTGCTTTCATCATAGGCTCCGGGCCACAACAAAAAATATAGTCGAACGTTGTGTCCAGTATGGAATGTTGTGTCGGATAACCTTTCTCTCCGTAGCTTCCGTCTTCGGTTGTGTAGTGTACTGTCGCATATTTTTCAAATTCTTTTTGCAGTACGATATCTTTTGAACTACGGGTTCCGATCAGCACGACAGGAGATAAGCCTTTGGCCTGTAATTCCCTGGATAAATGAAGCAGTGGAGCTATTCCAACTCCGCCACCCACCAGTAAACATCTGCCTTTCTGAGGTTGCGTGAACCAATTACCCAATGGTAATATAACATTCAACTTTTCTCCCGGTCGTATGGTGGATAATTTGGCGGTTCCCTGTCCCGCTATCTTCACCAACAGATAAAGCAACCCTTCTTTCGCATTCACATCGTGTACGGAGATCGGGCGGCGTAAAAAAGTGGAAGGAGAATCCTCTATTTTTACATTAACGAACTGTCCCGCCCGGATTTCGGGTAATTCAGGAGAATGGAGAACCAATAAGAAGTTATCTTCATTAAGCTTTCGGTTTTCCTTTACGGTAAGATCAAGAATTTTCTTCATTCGTATTTATATGCACGCAATTTATAATTAATTCAGCTTTTCTTTCAAATAACGTCCCGTGTATGATTGCGGGCATTGCGCTAACTCTTCCGGAGTTCCGGTGAATACCACGCTGCCGCCCTCTTTTCCTCCTTCCGGCCCTAAGTCGATGACGTAATCTGCACATTTGATTACATCCATATTGTGCTCGATGATTAACACCGAATGCCCTCTTCGGATCAGGGCATCGAGCGAGGACATCAGCTTGTGAATATCATGGAAATGCAAACCGGTCGTCGGCTCGTCGAAAACAAACAGGGTGGGCTCGGCATTTTCCCGGCTCAAATGGTAGGCTAATTTCACCCGCTGGCTTTCTCCACCGCTCAACGTACTGGAAGATTGGCCGAGTTTCACGTATCCCAAACCTACATCGACTAATTTTTGCAATTTTTCGACAATACTGCGTTCACTGTGCCCGTTTCCGGTTGAAAAGAATTCCAAAGCCTGGTTTACGGTCATTTCCAGAATATCATAGATATTTTTATCCTTGTATTTGATTTCCAGAACATCTTCTTTGAAGCGTTTTCCCTTACAATGCTCACATTCCAGGAAAACATCCGCCATAAATTGCATTTCAACTTTGATAATCCCTTCTCCCTGACACTCTTCACAACGTCCTCCGGGAACGTTAAAAGAAAAATGAGATGGCTTAAATCCCTGCATTTTAGAGGCTTGTGTGTCCGCAAATATTTTACGGATATCATCCCACGCTTTAATATAGGTCACCGGATTGGAACGGGTGGATTTACCGATCGGATTTTGGTCGATAAATTCAACTCCGCTGATAGCGCGCAGATCGCCTGAAAGTTTGTCGAAGCTACCGCTACGGTCTGTATTATCTCCGAATTGTTTTTTCAGGGCAGGGACTAAAATTGTTTTGATCAACGTACTTTTTCCCGAGCCGCTGACTCCCGTTACTGCGGTCATAATCCCCAAAGGAAAATCCACCGTAATGTTTTTCAGGTTGTTTTCTGTTGCCCCGCTAATTCTTATCTTCTTATTCCATTGTCTTCTATGTGAGGGCACTTCAATTTTTCGTTTACCAAAAATATAGTCGGCGGTAAATGTTCCGGCTGTTTCCAGTTGTTTCATATTTCCCTGAAAAACCACTTCGCCTCCTAAACGTCCTGCTTCCGGGCCGATATCGATTATTTCGTCGGCAGCGCGGATGATATCCTCGTCGTGTTCCACTACGATCACCGTATTGCCGAGGTCGCGTAATTTTTTCAACACCCGGATCAATTGTTCGGTATCTCTGGAATGTAAACCGATACTCGGCTCGTCTAAAATATACAATGAACCGACCAGGGCGGAACCTAAAGAAGTTGCAAGGTTTATTCGCTGCGATTCTCCTCCGGAAAGTGATGAAGAAAGGCGGTTCAGGGTAAGATAGCCCAATCCGACCTCCATCAAAAATTCAAGCCGGTTTTTAATGTCCGGTAAAATACGTTCCGCAACTTTACTTTGATAAGGAGTCAGTTCCAGATGATTAAAAAAATCCTGCAATTCATCGATCGGCATTTCCACCAATTCGGGAACGGCTTTCCCACCGATTTTTACATAATTGGCCTCGGGTTTCAATCGTGTGCCTCCGCAGGAAGGGCATTTCGTTTTGCCGGTGTAGCGGGCTATCATCACCCGGTTTTGTATTTTATATTTTTGCGATTCCAGATAGGCAAAAAAGTCATTAATTCCGTGGAAGTACGTACATCCGTTCCACAGAAGTTTTTTCTCGGTGTCCGTCAGTTCATAGTAAGGCTTATGCACCGGAAAATCGGCTTTGTGGGCATTCTGTACCAAATGGTTTTTCCATTCGCTCATTTTCTCACCCCGCCAGCACATAACGGCTTCTTCATATACGCTTAACGATTTGTTCGGAACGACCAGATCTTCGTCGATTCCGAGGATTCTTCCGTATCCTTCGCATTGTGGGCAGGCGCCGATGGGAGAGTTGAAACTGAATGTATTGACGGTAGGCACTTCAAAGGTCATACCGTCGGCCTCAAACCGATTGGAGAAAGAATGTAACTTTCCGTCGAGTTCGATAAAACATTCTCCGTTTCCTTCATAAAGGGCTGTTTCCACCGATTCTGAAATACGGGAAACAGTGTCCCGCTCTTCGTTTATGGAAATACGGTCGATAACCAGATAAACTTCCGCTCCGGCAGCGATTTCTTGTTGCCGGTTAATCACATCGTCTATCCGTAAAAATTCGTTTTCTACTTTTATCCGGGTAAATCCCTGGCTTAATAAAAGCTTTAATGCTTCCAGATCGTTTAAATTATCGGGGCGGGACAGGATAATTACGATCTTTCCCGTGTTGTTTTCCAAAATGAAACGCGAAATGTCATCTACATTATCCCGTTTCACTTCACGTCCGGAAATAGGAGAGATGGTTTTTCCGGCACGGGCATATAGTAATTTGATGTAATCGTATATTTCAGTAGAAGTACCGACGGTCGAACGCGGATTGGACGTATTCACTTTTTGCTCGATAGCGACGGCAGGAGGAATCCCTTTAATATAATCGCATTCCGGCTTATTCAATCTGCCTAAAAACTGACGGGCATACGAAGACAGGCTTTCCACATATCTGCGTTGCCCTTCTGCATAAAGCGTATCGAATGCCAGCGATGATTTTCCACTGCCCGAAACTCCGGTAACGACGATCAGCTTATTTAATCCGATTTTTATATCTATATTTTTCAGATTGTGTACCCGGACACCCTTCAATTCTATATTCTGTTCGCTCATATTCCTCCGTTCAAATAATTCACGCAAAGATAATGAAAGACTTCCGAAAAGTAGGCAAAATTAAGGAGATTTACATTTTCTTCTCTTTACAAAAACACCCCTCCAAATGATCGTTCACAAACCCGGCAGCCTGTAGATGAGCATAGCAAATGGTAGAACCAAAGAATTTAAACCCTCGTTTCTTCATATCCTTACTCATTAGATCCGATTCGGGCGAGGTGGCGGGAATCTCATTCAATGATTTGATATGATTTACGATAGGTTGCTGTCCGGGGAAGAAGGATAAGGTATAGTTGTAAAAACTGCCGAATTCCTTTTGAACCGCCATAAAACATCGTGCATTCGTGATCGTTGCTGCAATCTTTAGCCGGTTTTTGACAATCCCGTCAAACTGCATCAGTCGGTCGATATCGGTTGGAGTCATCTCTGCCACTTTCTCGACGTCAAAGTTCTGAAAAGCTTTTCTATATCCTTCGCGTTTCCGGAGAATGGTAATCCAGGACAATCCCGCCTGAGCGCTTTCCAATACAAGAAATTCGAATAAGGTTTTATCATCGGTAACCAATCGTCCCCATTCTTCATCATGATATTTCACATACAAATCATCAGTTCCAGCCCAACCACAACGTTTGTTTATAAGGTCTTCCATTCTTTATACGATTTATAATTTTTAAAGATAATGTTTCTGTAATAATAAGTTTTCCCTATTCATACTTTCTCCAAAGGTAAGTATTAAATGAATACAAAAAAAAGATTTCTCAATGACACATTGCTTATTTCATTTTTCTACAACATTCAAAAATCATGAAAAGAAGGATATTGTTATTTTATCGTTTTATCGTGACAAGCATTGTTTGAAAGTATGAAAAATAAGAGCCGGACAGAAAAAATAAAAGCACCCTTGTAAGGGTGCTTTTAGCGTTTGGATATTGTTTGGAAATACGTTTATAGTCCGTTTATGACTTTGTTTAATTATTCGGAAACAACCTCAAATTCAACATTTACTTTCACATCTCTGTGAAGTTTGATAATTGCCGAGTAAGTTCCCACTTCTTTGATTTCTTTCAGGATAATTTTCTTTCTATCCACGTCGAATCCCTGTGACTGTAAAGCTTCAGAGATCATGATGTTATTGATAGAGCCGAAAATTTTACCTGTGCTGCTGGTTTTTGCACCGATAGTTAATTTCAGAGCTTCCAGCTTAGCAGCCATTTCCTGTGCTTCAGCCTTCAGTTTAGCTTCTTTATGAGCTCTCTGTTTGGTGTTCTCAGCTACAACTTTTTTCGCTGATTCGGTAGCAAGGATTGCGTATCCCTGAGGGATCAGGAAGTTACGGCCGTAACCCGGTTTTACATTGACTACGTCGTCCTTATGCCCTAAATTTGCTATATCTGTCAATAATATAATCTGCATTTCTTGTCCTCCTTCGTTTAAATTATTTCATCAAATCGGTTAAGTAGGGCAACAAAGCAAGGTGTCTTGCTCTTTTCACAGCAGTTGCTACTTTTCTCTGGTATTTTACAGAGGTTCCGGTGATTCTTCTGGGAAGAATTTTACCTTGTTCGTTCAGGAATTTTTTCAGGAATTCAGGATCTTTATAATCGATGAATTTGATTTTTGCCTTTCTGAAACGACAATACTTTTTCTTTTTAACATCTACCGTCGGGGGGGTCAGATATCTGATTTCACTTTCATTTTGTGCCATGGCTTATTTCTCCTCTTTTTTTGCTGCGTTTTTACTTCTTCTTTTTAAAGCATACTCATAAGCATACTTGTCTAATCTGAATGTTAAGAAACGAATGACTCTTTCGTCACGTCTGTAAGCGGTTTCCAGTTTATCAACCAGTGCACCTTCAGCTTCAAACTGCAACAAATGATAGAATCCTGTTGTCTTTTTCTGGATCGGATAAGCCAGCTTGCGAAGTCCCCAAGCTTCCTCATGTTCAATCGTACCACCATTCTCGGTGATGGCGCTCTTGAATTTTTCTACCGCTTCCTTTATCTGTACTTCAGATAAAACGGGAGTTGTAATGAAAACGGTCTCGTAATGATTCAACATAATTAATTGATTATTAGTATAAAAATAATTTATCGGCTGCAAAGGTAGCATTTTTGCCGGAAATCACCAAAATTCACTTCAATAATTTATCTCATGCAACTTCTACGTTGTCAGATGAAAAGCCGAATACTAATTCAACCGGGAGCATGAAGTGAACGACGTGTTAAAAACGGATTGCAGATTTTATTTTATTCTCTTGTGTTTCAGTATATTCATCAAAGAAATGGATGATTTCAGGATAAAACGTCTCTAAAGAAGGGTATTCGGCACGGTTGGTTTGATATTTACGGAGTAGCTGCACAAGTTCCGGCATCCATCGGAAATTTCTTTGTAGTTGTCCTGTCAGGTCTTCACGGATGCTTTCCTCGCTGTATTTTTTATCCAGCATATAGCAAATAACAGCAGCTCTTACCAACGATTCATTGATAACGGTTTTCCAATTACTGTAAGCCTGTTTGCTCATCGCCCATAAGGAGGATTGTAATAATACCTTTCCCGATTTTTCGAGTTGTTGTACATGCTGGGGGTAGAGCGTGTCGTCTAACAGATAATTAATAAACGAATGGTTAAATTCATGTATCAAAGTAGGCAGATAGGCTTCGTTGTATTGTGGAACTCCTGCTTTATCCACATGATATCCTACTATTGCAAATATTTCTTTTTTCTGTTCTTTCAGATGCCTGTTTGTTCCGTAATTACCACCACCATTTCCAAAACCGATGATAACAGAGAAGTTTTCTTCAGGGGCTTTTCCATAGAATTCCGAGTACCAGTTTTGGTCAAATTTTTTCATGACCTTATCTTTATAAGTCTGAATGCCTTTTTGATACAATTTTTGATGTTCTGTAAAGAATCGATGGAAATCGCTATCACGGTAAAATTGAGATAAAAGCGTCAGGAAATTTTCTTTATCCACGTTATTCCAACGTTGCTCTAAAGTGCTTTCTTCTTCGGGGTATAACGTAAATTTACTGTTTTCAGTATTCAAATGAACTGCCATAGACATAACGGCATCGTATGAAATGCCGTTATTTTTTCTAAGTTCTTTCATTTGTAAAACAGCAGGATGGTTCGTGTATTTCCCGAAATAAGCATTTATATCGAGAATATATTGTCCGCCTAAATTCATGTTATATTCCGGGAAACCGGCTAAACGCGAAAGAATACTCATTAATTCGACGTTTTCATTTACCTTTGGCTCTATAATTTGTGCTTTTGTACAGCTACACAATAAACACAGGGTGATTATTGCAAATATATTTCTATTCATGATATAATAATTAGAGAAAATCCCTAAGTTTCGGACAATCAGTCTTACAACATTTAATATATTTTTCTCTTATTGAGAGCCCGGTGGTATTCCGCTGCATATTGGTTATGCTGGCGAAGGGTACGGGAAAAATAATGAGTCCCGGAAAAATCGCTTTTAGCACAGAAAAACATATAATCATGATGCCGGTAGTCGAGCACGGCATCGATCACCTGTATCGAAGGCATACGCACAGGGCCGGGAGGTAAACCTGCATATTTGTAGGTATTGTAAGGAGATTCGGTCTCTATATGCTTATCGAGCACCCGTTTCAAGGTAAAATCGTTTAAAGCGAACTTTAAAGTAGGGCAGGCTTCCAGCTTCCAGCCTTTCTTTAAACGATTGACATACACACCTGCAATAACCGGATATTCCTGTGGCTGATTCGTCTCTTCTTCCACAATAGAGGCAATGATGGTTACATCCATGGGAGAGAGGTTTGCTTTTCGGGCTTTTGCCACACGGTTTTCATTCCAGAATTTTTTGTATTCCCGGTTCATACGTTTCACAAAATCCTCCGCCTGGGTATTCCAGTAGATCTGGTAAGTATTAGGGATGAACATTCCTATAAAATTCCGGGGCGTAAAGCCGTATTGACGGCAGAAGTCCGCATCGTTCAGAAGGCTTAAGAAGCGGACGGAATCGATGTTCAGCTGTTGTCCGACAACTCCTGCAAACTCTTTTGGCGTACGTATGTTGTTGAATGTGAAATGTACGGGAGCTTGAGTGCCGGAACGTAAAATATTTACCAATTGATTGTTGTTCCAGCCTTCCTCGATCCGGTATCTGCCCGGTTTTACCGCACGGGGATAATCTTTGAGGACAGCCACCCGCCGAAAGGTGTTTTCATTTTTAATATATCCCTTGCTTTGCAGAGTGATCAGCACCGTTTCAAACGAATCTCCGGGGTGTATAAATATAATCCCGTCGTCTTTTACAGTGGTATTGGGAGAAAGTACGAAATAACACCCTATACCTGCAATGATCAGGGCTAAGAACAATAGCAAGCCGAAGACTATAATAACGATCTTTTTCATTTTTGGTCTTTCATTCTGTTCGCAGGCCGATTCTTATCAATTTTCTTCCCGGAAATATAAAATATAGTAATTCATATCCCGGTCGGGATCGTAACCTTTCTTGATATATTTCTTCTGACCGTGAATATATACATGGAAATTTTTATCTAATTTCAAAACATGCTTAAAATATTTTTTTTCATCTTTCACCGCAAAATCCGATACGGGGAACTGATCGTTTAAAGAAACATCGTTTTCTGCTTCGTACTGATTCTTAAAGCTTTCGAAAGCATTGATCACTTCCGGTTCCTGTACGACTTCCGCTTTAAAACGATCTTCCGAAAACACTTCGGCATCTTTAAAGAAATTAAGCGAACGATTCAGCATATCGATCTGGTCGGCACGGGGCACGTCGTTTTCCTGATTATAAATATCCTTTACAAAATTCTTGCACAGATTCAAATAATTGGCCGTCTGAAAATAACTGTCTTCTCCCGGTTCCAGTCCCAGAAAATCCGTTGTCCAGTAGATCGCTTCCTTGACATTCGTCTTATCCAGAATACACACCTTATAGCCGTTTGCGCGATTGGTATTAAAAATAATACAGGCTTTATCCAGTTTCTTTATATTGATACCCGATTCACTGGACAGCTGATAGGTATTTTGGTTCATGACGATTTTAAGGAACGTGTCTTTGGTTTCCGATTTAAAGATACCGATTGCATCGCAAACACCTTCCTCTATATTGCAATTCCTGAAATGTACGATATATAATTCTCCTGCTTTGATATTGGGATTATTGGATTGTTCGAACAGTTGCTCGGCAATGGCCACCGATTGTGGGTAAAATTCCGAATCTTCGTCGAAAATAGCCGATACGGAGGCATATACCGGATTGTTCGCTAATTCTTCCTCATAAGGCATGAAATGATAGTAGGCATCTTTTTTAAATGCTGAAAGAAAATAGCTTTTCAGCAGGTTGAGTACATCGGCATCGTCCGGTAAAAAGCAACCGTCGGATAGGGTGAGGGAACCTCCTTCAAATTTATTACCGATATTATGAATCACAATATTACCGATCTCGCAATTCTCAAAATTTATCATATAAATCAGAATCTAAAATTTACCCCTAAATTAAGGTTTTCTTTAAACTGTACTTTGTCCGAAGAGTTTTGGTCATAGTAAAGTTCTGTATAAATAGAAGTCCTCAGGAAATAATTGATCTTAAAACTTAAAGTCATTTTCCAGTTGATGGTCAAAGGTAATATTTTTTCGTCATTTTTTTTCCTATCTTTTTCATCATAACTGTAAAACATATTCAGCTGATTGTCAATATCCATGATTTTAAGCACATTGGTAAACTTGCTCTTGACATCCATTTTGGCACCGGCGCTTCGCGAAGCGCGTTTACCCGCTTCCACGCCATACCGCTTAGCACTGATCTTTGCCGTATCCCGGACGAAATTCCATTTGCCGGAAACAGGGGAGATGAATAAAGAGAAATTATCCTTGGGCTTGTAATCGAGACCTAAAGAAAGTGTGAAATATCCGGGACTCATAAAATTGGCAACCAAATTACGGTCTTTGTCTTTAGGATATTCATACGAATTGAACAACTGGGTCAGGACATTGAATTGAGCCGTATAATACCAGTGCAGGAAGGCCTTTTGTCCCAGTTTCGAGTTCAATTCAAAACGATCTTCATTTTTTCGGATATCTTCATCCCCGTTTTTCATAAAACCGAACCGGTAGTGTACCCAGTTTTCCCAACTGGTCTTTTGCCGGTTGTAATTCCAGTAATATCTGATATTACTCAATAAGGAAAGCGAATTTTCACCCCCTCGGGCCCAGTTCACCAAAGCTCCCTGACTCATATTCAGTTCGACTTCCGAATAATAAGTCCAGTAACGACGGCGTAATTTTCCTAAAGTCACTTCATTTATATCGAGAGTGAAAGGCTTTGAGAGTGTCAATAAACCCGGCTGGCTCATCCCTTTGGCCTCTACATAGGCTGCTTTATAGACATCTTCATCGACGAAAACCCGCATCCGGTTCCCTTCCGGAAACACCTGAATCCACGTTCCGATGGTATCTCCGCTCTTATTGGCTGCCCAGAAACGATGATAATTCATTCGTCCGTTATTGATCCAAAATTGCTTTTTATTATCGCGCATACTGGAAATTTCAAGCAAAACGGAATCCTGGCTGGCTTTTTTTAACCAGTTATAATTGGAATCCTGACGAATATAAGAAAGTAAAACCTGTAGATCGGTATTTTCAAATTCATCTTCCAGATCATACGATCCGTATTCGGGCAAATATTCCCCGTTTATAAAATCGAGGCTATCGGTGGTGACTTTCTTTTGCAATGTACTTAATGCTTTTTCTCGTTGCACGGTCCCTTTGGAATAATCCCGTAAGTATTCGATCATCCGCTTCACTCTGGCATTCTCTGCGTAACGCAGGAGGGTATTCACCGCATGATTGATCTCCGCATCTTTAAAATCTTCTTTTTTCAGATTTTGTACGGTATATCGGACTCCGGGATTGTCGATAGCCGCGCTGTTCGGCAATCTCATGCGTTCGGGTATTACAATCGTCAAGTAATCGAATCCTTGCGGATTAGGCACAGCAACAACTTCAAAGCGGGGAGGGAAGGTCGCAATCGTAAGAGAATCCACTCGCTGGGCGTGAACCGCTTCCGACAGGAATCCCAGAACAACAAAAAGCAGGAGCAGGTGTTTCATAGCTTTATTTGAAAGGAGAGTTCGGCTCCTTCGCCATATGTGAATAACTTAATTTATCGACTAATTTCGGCCACCACTTACTTAAAAATACAGCTAATTTCCCTTCTGTAAAAGTCATAATAATCTCTCTTTTCCGCTTTCTTATTCCTTTTACAATGATTCTTGCACATTCTTCGGCCGTCATCATGTTTTTTTCGTCCCGCGGACTTTCTCCCTGTTGATGTCCACCGGCATCCAATGCCGTCTTACGGATATTAGAAGCCGTAAAACCGGGAGCCGCCACCAGGACATGCACACCTTTTTTACGATTTTCAATCCGTACGGTATTTAGAAAACCGCGTACGGCAAATTTACTCGCAGCATATCCTGTACGTCCCGGCAAGCCGATGAAGCCTGCAATCGAGATTACGCCGACAATGCTGCCTTTGCTCTGCTGCAAGTAGGGCAATGCGTATTTTGTACAATACACGGTTCCCCAGAAATTTACATCCATCACTTTGTGTAAAACGCTCGTATCCAAATTCTCCAGTAAGGCTCGCATGGATATGCCTGCATTGTTGATCAACACATCGATACGTCCGAACTTGGCATAAGTTTGTTCGATCAATTCTTTACAGGCTTGTTCTTTGGTAACATCCGTACGGATGGAAATAATTTCTGCGCCAGTTGTCTGCTTCAATTCTTCTTCAATAACCAGCAATTCTTCAAGCCTTCTGGCTGCCATTGCTATTTTGGCTCCCTGACGGGCTAAAGTAAAAACCAAAGCTTTCCCAATACCGGATGAAGCTCCGGTTATAATTACAACTTTATCTCGCATAATACACATATTAAAAACCAATCGTACAAAGATAATAAATAATCTTTCGGATATATCTACAAAACTTATGGAAATCTTAAAAAAGATAAAAATATGAAGAGAAAGAAGAGAGGATTTGAAATCGATGTTTGTCCTATAATTTATATTATGTTAAATTGGTGGTTTTGAAATAAAGGGGGAGTGTTTCCCCCTTGTATTTAGTTACCTTTCAATTTAGCATTGAATTCTTCGAATTTAGCCATATATTTAGGATCTTGGTTTCTCAATCTGAAATACAATTCTTTCAGGATTCCCCAGGTATTCCGTTCTTCCGGTTTCAATTCGTAAGCTTTTTCGAAATATGGCAATACTTCCTGATAAGCTACCATCAATTTTTCAACGCCTTTATTATATTCATCCAAATTCTGGATCGCCGATACTTTTTTCTGCAATTCATTAACGGTTGTCAATTTTATATTTCCAAGACTGAATTGCGCAACATAATCCTTTGGATTAATTTCCAAAGCTTTACTGTACATTTCGGCTGCCTGATCCATTTTCTCCATTTTTTCATATAAAGTACCTTTGGCTCTGTAGAAAGATGGATTATTCGGAGCCTGTTGAATGGCAGCGTCCAGATAACGTTCGGCTTCTTCGGGTTTTCCTCCGAACAGATAATGATTGATCAGTTCAACAAGAATATCTACATTTCCCGGATTTGCTTCATAACCCTTTTTCAAATATTCGATAGCTTCTTCTTCCTTACCTTGTTCTTTCAATACGGCAGCCAATACCGGATAAGTTTTAGCCGTTTCATAGTTATATTTCAAAGTCTCCTTGAAATATTTCTCAGCCGTGGTAAATTGGTTGGCCTTTTGAGCGGCTACGGCAGCATTAAACATAATCACGGTATCTACTTTAGGTTCGTTTCCTTCTGTGATATACGGTGATTTTTGAATCTCCAACACTCTTTCGAATGATTTCAAGGCATTTGCAAAATCTTGTTTGTTATAATATCCTACGGCCTGATTGGTAAAATCGAACACCAGATTCTGATATTGGGTACCCAGTTTTTTCGGATATTTTTGCTTAACATCCAGCTCGATCACCTTTTGATAAGCATCCCACGCAACATTCAACGCATTAGGATCGAGTTTTTTATAATCTTTGTTTTCACTTTCATAAATGGCCTGGTAAATTTGGCCTTTTGTGAAGTAAGCCTTGTCCCAGTTTACGCAAGCCTCGTGTTTGATTGCCACATCAATCATTTCTTTAGCTTCTTTCAATTTGCCGGATGTAAAATAACTGATTGCCTGGGTAACTTTTCCCTTCTGCGCATAAATAGAACTTGCACAGAAAAGTAACATCACGATAAAAGATATTTTTCTCATACGTATAAAATGTTATATTAAATTATGTTTCGGTTACTTGTTTTAAATACAAAAATAAGTTTTATAATTTACAAACATTATTCTCCGGTCTCATTAGATGGAGAAACCTCCCCTTCTACCGCATTTTCTTCGTCGTTATTGTTTTCTTCTTCTTTAGAAGCCGATACTTTAGCTACGGCAGCGATAGAATCGTCGTTTCTCAGGTTAATCAGCCGGACTCCCTGGGTATTACGTCCCATAATACGTAAAGATTCCACTTCAAGCCGAATCGTTAAACCGGAACGGTTAATGATCATCAGGTTGTCTTCATCTGTTACGTCGATCAGGGCGATCAGGTTTCCGGTTTTCTCCGTCATATTGATGGTCTTTACTCCTTTTCCGCCCCGGTTGGTGATACGGTAATCTTCTATTGCAGAACGTTTGCCATAACCGTTTTCTGAAACGACAAGGATATTGGCATTGGTCGGCTCTACGCAAACCATACCGATGGCTTCATCGCCTTCTTCCATCCAGATACCTCTCACGCCGGAAGCCGTACGTCCCATAGGACGAACTTTACTTTCCGGAAACCGGATTGCTTTACCCGATTTTACGGCGATCATAATATCGTTTTCTCCGTTGGTCAGTTTTGCTTCCAGTAACTGGTCGCCTTCTTTGATCGTGATAGCGTTTACCCCGTTCTGACGCGGACGTGAATAAGCTTCCAGCGTCGTTTTCTTGATAACACCTTTTTTCGTACATAAAACGATATAGTTGCTATTTATATAGTCGGTGTCTTTCAAGTCTATCAAATTGATATATGCCTTCACTTTATCATCCGGTTCGATATTCAGCAAATTCTGAATGGCCCGTCCTTTGGATTGCTTGGTTCCTTCCGGAATTTCATATACTTTCAACCAGAAGCATTTTCCTTTCTCGGTAAAGAACAGCATGGTATTGTGCATGGTGGCCATAATCATGTGTTCCAGGAAATCTTCCTCTCTGGTTGCCGATCCTTTAGAGCCTACACCTCCCCTGTTCTGTACCTTGTATTCGGACAGAGGAGTACGTTTAATATATCCCATGTGTGAGATGGTGATGACCATTTCTTCGTCGGCATAAAAATCTTCGGGATTGAATTCTTCGGATGCATACACGATGTCTGTACGTCTTTCATCACTGTATTGAGCTTTTACCGCCAGCAATTCATCTTTTATGATCTGCATTCTCAATTCCACATTGGTCAGAATATCGTTTAAATGAGCGATCAATTTTTCGATCTCTTCATATTCTGCCCGCAGTTTATCCTGTTCCAGTCCGGTCAGTTGCCGTAGTCTCATATCTACGATAGCTCCCGCCTGTACATCGGTCAGGCTGAAACGCTCCATTAAAGTGGATTTGGCTTCGTCCGGAGTTTTAGACTGGCGGATAATCCGGATAACTTCGTCTATGTTATCGGAAGCGATGATCAATCCTTCCAGAATATGGGCGCGCTTTTCAGCTTGCTTCAATTCAAATTCGGTACGGCGGACAACCACTTCATGGCGATGAGCTACAAAATGATGAATAATATCTTTTAAATTCAACAATTTAGGGCGTCCGTGTACCAAGGCCACGTTATTCACTCCGAATGAGGATTGCAGAGCCGTATGCTTTAGTAACGTATTTAAAACCACGTTAGAGATGGCATCTTTCTTAATATCGATAACGATACGCATACCTTCCCGGTCTGATTCATCGTTGATATTGGAAATTCCGTCGATTTTCTTTTCATTGATCAAATCGGCGATCCGGCTGATCAATTCGGCTTTATTCACCTGATAAGGAATTTCATGTACGATGATCTTCTCTCGTCCGTTCGCCCCTATCTCTACAGATGTTTTCGAACGGATCACCACCCGTCCGCGGCCTGTCCGGTACGCTTCTTTTACTCCTGCATATCCGTAAATCGTTCCTCCCGTCGGAAAATCCGGCGCTTTGATAATCCGGATCAGTTCTTCTATATCGATATCGTTATCGTCGATATAGGCACAAATAGCATCGATTGCATCATTTATATTATGAGGCGGCATATTGGTAGCCATTCCCACAGCGATACCGGAAGCACCGTTCACCAATAAATAAGGTATGCGGGTCGGTAATACGGTAGGTTCTTTCAACGACTCGTCGAAGTTAGGCATCATATCCACCGTATCTTTATCCAGATCGATCAGCATATCTTCCGCCACACGCTCTAACCGGGCCTCCGTATAACGCATGGCAGCAGGGCTGTCGCCATCTACAGAACCAAAGTTTCCCTGGCCGTCCACTAACGGATAACGCAGGGACCATTCCTGTGCCATACGCACCATTGCCATATAGACAGAGCTATCGCCGTGAGGATGGTATTTTCCGAGCACCTCTCCTACGATTCTGGCAGACTTTTTAAATGGTTTGCCGGAAGTCACCCCCAATTCACTCATACCATACAATACACGCCTGTGCACAGGCTTCAATCCGTCACGCACATCCGGTAAAGCCCTCGATACAATCACCGACATTGAATAATCAATGTACGACGATTTCATTTCTTCTTCGATATTAATCTTAATGATTTTTTCTCCGCCGTTTTCCATTCTGTTATTTAAAAATTACTGTTAATCAACGCAATAAATGGATATTATCAACATAATACCCTCATTTGAGCAAAAATTACACAAATGTAATAAATTCAACGGTTATAAAAAGAATTTAGTCTTCTTTTTTAGCGTCGGGAATATCTATTTCCATGGTATCGTAAGCCAACCGGACATTGGGTGGCAATTCTCCGGAAACCTCTGCCGCCAACCCCATCTGATGCCCGATATGGGTTAAGAAAGCCTGTTTTACATTCAGTTTTCGAATAATATCCAAAGCTTGCGGTAAGCTGAAATGTGACAAGTGTTCCGTTTTTCGGAGCGCATTCAATACCAGATAATCCACACCTTCCAAACGTTCCATCGAATAGGTGGGGATGGCATTGGCATCCGTGATATAGGCAAAGTTACCGATCCGAAATCCTAAAACCGGCATTTTATAGTGCATGACAGGTAATGGAATCACTTCAATATCGTCGATAAAAAAGGGACGCTCGTCCACTTCGTGATATTCTATCTCAGGCACTCCCGGATAGCGCGACTTTGCAAAGGCATAAGAAAAATCCTTATATACCACTTCCCTGGTTTTTTCACTTCCATATACATCCACAGGTCCTTTCTTCACCCAGTTAAATGCCCTGACATCATCCAGACCGCCGATATGATCTTTATGCTCATGTGTGAGCAATATGGCCCTGACATCCTGCACGTTTGCCCTCAGCATCTGGTAACGGAAATCGGGCCCGGCATCGAAAACAATTTTTTTACCGTTTATATCCAACATAGCGGAAGACCTCAGCCTTTTATCTTGTCTGTCGGTTGAACGGCAAACAGGACATTGACAAGCAATCACCGGTACTCCCTGCGAGGTTCCACTTCCCAATATAGTTAATTTCATAGCACATTAAATTGTCCTCACAAAGATAGCATATATTGTAAAATTGCAGCTACCTTTGTTCCGAAAAACAGAAGAAACATGTTAAAAAAGCTAACAATAATCCCCTCTTTTTCCGGAATAGATTGTTAGAAACCGATAAAAGCTATATGATGGGAAAGCTATATTTAATCCCCAATACGTTAGGAGATACAAGGATCGGCAGCGTAATCCCCGACGAAGTGATCGGGTTGATAAAAACGATCAAAACATTCGCCAGTGAAAACCCTAAAAACACACGGCATTTCTTGAAAAGAATAGATAAGTCCATTCCTTTGGAATCTCTGCAATTCATTGAATTGAACGAGCACTCCGACCGGAAACAGATCGAAGAAGGATTGGTTTGGCTGGCTAAAGGCGATGTGGGGATCATTTCAGAAGCCGGCTGTCCCGGTATCGCCGATCCGGGAGCTGAACTCGTGGCATTGGCACATGCCCATAACTATCAGGTAGTTCCCCTTGTCGGCCCCTCTTCCATCCTGCTGGCGCTGATTGCTTCAGGATGTAACGGGCAAAATTTTTCTTTTAACGGATATTTACCCGTGAAAAGTAATGAAAGAAGCCGGGCTTTAAAAAGTTTTGAACGCCAGTCCGGACAAGAAGACAGGACTCAGATTTTTATCGAGACCCCTTATCGGAACCTGAAACTTTTCGAAGAAATGCTCCAGGTTCTTCAACCTCAAACAAAACTTACGATAGCTTGCGATATTACTACTGAAAACGAGTACATTAAAACCCGTACGATTCAGGAATGGAAAAAAGAAAGACCGGATATTCATAAACGTCCGTGCATCTTTATCGTGTATGCCGGAAAAAAGCATGAAAGAAGTTGAACAGAGCGAAAGAAAATATGAAAACCTATAAAAGAGTATTATCTATAGCCGGGTCGGACAGTGGCGGGGCAGCCGGAATACAAGCCGATTTAAAAACGATTTCTGCCTGCGGATGTTACGCTATGACCGCCGTTACAGCAATTACGGCACAAAATTCTTTGGGTGTGACAGATATACACCCCGTTCCCCTCCCATCCATTGAAAAACAAATCCGTGCCGTGTTGGACGATTTAGGAGCCGATGCCGTAAAAATCGGAATGCTGCATTCGTCAGAAGTGATTCGATTGGTGGTCGATATTTTACAAGAATACGGCATTCGCTGCATTGTGGCCGATCCGGTCATGGTAACCGCTTCCGGAGATAAATTATTACAGGATGAAGCGATCTACACTTTACGAACCGAACTACTGCCCATCGCCACGATCATTACTCCTAATCTTTTCGAAGCCGAAATCATTACGGGACAAACGATCAGGGAACAGGAAGATGTATTCCGGGCAGTCGGGCAAATGAGGAATACCGGATGCCGGAGTGCTCTGTTGAAAGCCGGTCACCTGAATATAACCCCATTCTATGATGTGCTGTACGATTACGAAGAGGAGAAAGAATACCGCTTCGAAACAACGCGGATCGATACCCCGAACACGAACGGCACCGGTTGTTCCTTTGCATCGGCGATCGCTTCGTTTCTGGCACAGGGGAATGCACTCGAGATCGCTGTAAAAAAAGCTCATGCCTACCTGCATCAAGCCATTGCCGAGGGAGCGAAATACAAAATTGGAAAGGGACACGGAAGTGTGCATCATTTCTGCAAATGGTGGGATTCATAAAAATCCGGAACACTTTTTGATGTAAAACGTAGAAACAACCTATAACCTAAAATCAATGTATTATGGCTACTATCAACATTGCAGATATTCTTGGCAGTAAACAGGAGTATTATTTGGGGCATACTTGCAAAACCATCGACAAAGCATTGCTTCATACACCTTCAGCCCAATCTTTCGATGATGTGTGGATACCTTCCGACCGTAATATCCCCACTCTGAATAGCCTTCAGGCATTATTGAATCACGGCAGGCTTGCCGGGACGGGCTATGTATCGATCCTTCCCGTCGATCAGGGCATAGAGCATACTGCCGGAGCTTCTTTTGCTCCCAATCCATTGTATTTCGATCCCGAAAACATCGTTAAACTGGCCATCGAAGGAGGCTGTAATGCCGTAGCTTCTACTTTCGGTGTATTGGGAAGCGTAGCCCGGCGTTACGCTCATAAAATCCCTTTTGTAGTTAAAATAAATCACAACGAACTTCTTAGTTATCCCAATACCTACGATCAAATACTCTTCGGTTCCGTGAAA
>UQTM01000001.1 GCA_900544025.1 uncultured Odoribacter sp. | reverse complement strand
GGAAGAATGTCCCGTATGCAACCATCCTCGTTCTTTCTTCGCTATTAAGGCGGAAAATTACTAATCTATGATAAAACGCTGATGGGCTGCTCATTTATTTATTAGCATAATAATCAGCGACAACAAGAAAAGAAAAAGGACTGAGAAAATATTTTATGTTTCCCTCAGTCCTTTTTCTTGTTTATTTTTTATTCTGCCAATTCCTGCTTTCGAAGCCACCGGATCGCGTATCCCAATATGTAAAGAGAGCCGCAGACGAGGACAATATCGTTTTCATCCGCCTCTTTCACCGCCTTTTCCAAAGCATCTGCCACGCTCCCCGCTATCTTGTGCTCCGCCCTGATTTTCTGCCGGTCAATCATTTCACAGATTTCTTCATGAAAATGATTCTCATTGCGAAGCGATACAATATACTTTAATAACGCCCCGGCATCGGGCAGGCGTTGGGCCCGGATATGAATATACACACTTCCCCAGTCGGGCTGGTTCGTGATTTTACAGTTGCTTTTCAGTAAATGGCTGCCTGCTTTCAGTTCCCCCGGAGTGGTTCCGGCGTTTTCTGTCAGTAGTTCCGGTTCTTCCCGGTAAACGGAGAAAGAAACGTTTTCCGGGTTCACGATTTCTTCCAGAATCCGGTAGTCGCTAAAATCGAACGGCTCTGTCTCCGGGATGCTTTCAAAGAAACCGACCTGCACTTCCGTGTCCAGTAACCGGCTCAGGTCCTTTTTTACCGTACGGGTAAAAGCGGCAATGGCCTGCGGGCGGGTAGTTCCCTGCTTTTCCATGTTGAACGAGGCAAGGTATAGTTTCAGCGATTTACTCTCTACGATGCAGGGACTGGTGGCCGGATATACAATTTTCAATATACCGGTAACAGGCATGCCGTTGCCGAGCAGAAAACCGGTTTCGTAAGCATGCCAGCTATCGTAACCGCAGAAAAGTTCTTCCGCTTTTTCAATGTTGTATATTTTCCGGTTTATAGCTCTGGGGACTCCGACCAGAATATCCGGACAATAAGTTTTGGGATAGTCTATCCGTTTTCCTAATAATTTATCTTCCTGCATATCGATAGGGATACAAAAATCCCGGAAACAAAGCACTAACCTTGTTTCCGGGATCGGATATTTAGAAATTCTGCATATTATACAATTTGGTATAAATGCCGTTTAATCGAAGTAACTCGTCGTGCGTTCCCTGTTCTACGATTTCCCCTTCGTGGAATACACAGATCATATCGGCATTTTTGATGGTCGATAACCGATGTGCCACCACCAGAGAAGTACGGTTTTTCATCAGGTTATCGAGAGCGTCCTGTACCAGTTTTTCCGATTCGGTATCCAGGGCCGAAGTCGCTTCGTCGAGAATCATAATCGGGGGGTTTTTCAGGACGGCCCTTGCAATACTCAGGCGTTGGCGCTGACCTCCGCTCAATTTGCTGCCCCGGTCGCCGATAATCGTCTGATAACCGTTTTCGGCATTGACAATAAAATCGTGTGCATTGGCGATCTTAGCTGCGGCTTCCACCTGTTCCTGTGTGGCGTTTTCCACCCCGAATGCAATATTGTTGTAAATCGTATCGTTGAACAGGATCGGGTCCTGGTTTACGTTGCCCATGAGTTCCCGTAAATCGTAGAACGACATATCCCGGATGTCGATTCCGTCAATGGTGATGCTTCCTCCCTGAACGTCATAAAAACGGGGGAGAAGATCGACGAAGGTACTTTTTCCCGATCCGGATTGTCCGACCAATGCTACCATCCGGCCTTTCGGAACAGTAACATTCACCTTTTTCAAAACCTGCTTACTTTCATTATAGGAAAAATCCACATTCTTATATTCGATCCGGTCTTTAAAATCGTGGATGATCGTAGGCTTTTCGGGTTCTTTGATCGAAGCTTCGGCTTTCAGCACATCGTCTATACGATCCATAGCCGCCAGTCCCTTTTGAATGCTGTAAAAAGCATTGGTGAAGTTTTTCGCCGGGTTGATGATCGAGTAAAACAGGGCGATGTAAGCGATAAAGTCTTCGGCGGTCAAACTGCCGGAGTGATTCAGAATCAGCGTTCCCCCGAACCATAACACAATTACGATGACGATCGTTCCTAAAAACTCGCTCATCGGATGGGCCAGTGAACGGCGGCGCATCAGGCGGTTTTGAATGCGGCGGTAGTCTTCTACTTCTTCCGTGAATTTTTCATCTACTTTTCTTTCTGCATTGAAAGCTTTAACGATCCTTAGTCCCGAGAGGGTTTCTTCCATAACAGACAGAATCACGCCCATCTTATTCTGTCCCTCGCGGGAATGCCGTTTCAGATTTTTACCAACCCGTCCGATCAGACCTCCCATAACCGGTAGAAGGATCAGGGCGAATAAGGTCAGCTCCCAGCTCATCATCAGCATGCTGCCCAGATAGACCATGATCAGGATCGGGCTTTGAAAGAACATGTCTAACGAGTTCATGATCGATTCTTCCACTTCCTGCACATCGCTGGTCATACGGGAGATGATATCTCCTTTCTTTTCTTCCGAGAAAAAGGGAAGGGGAAGCGATAGGATTTTTTTATAAATCTTTTTGCGGATATCCCGTACTACTCCGTTCCGGATGTAGATCGTTTCATAAGAGGCCAGATAGGCGAAACCGGTTTTTAAAGCCGTGGCTAAAATAGCGAATACACCGATGAATATCAACGTATTCGAAGCTCCGTAAAGGTGCTTGAAAGAAGTGATATAATAGAAGAAGGTGTCTTTGATTGCTGCAAAACTGAATTCAAAGGGCATTTTTTCCGTCACTTCGGCACTCGTACCGAACAATATTCCCATGATCGGAGAAAGCATGGCAATGGCGGTAGCTCCGAACAATGCCTGCAACAGGTTGAAAAGAATACTTCTGATCACCCTGAATTTGTAAGGAGGGATAAACCTTTTTAAAATAACAATAAAATCGCGCATAGTGTGTTATTAACGGAATACAAGGTTTCACGAATTTACGGAACGTGAAAACCTTGTATTTCCCAATTTATATAGAAGGCTTTCGTCTTTAAATTCCAGTGTAATTCGATGGGGTGATCTCTTTCAGTCTGGCTTTTACCGTGTCGGAGATTTCCAGCGTATCGATAAATTCGGCGATCGACTCCTGGGTTATTTTGCTGTTGGTGCGGGTCAGGGCTTTCAACGTTTCGTAAGGATTGGGATAGCCTTCCCGGCGTAACACGGTTTGAATGGCTTCGGCTACCACCGCCCAATTTCTCTCCAGGTCTTTTTCAATGGCTTCTTTGTTGATGATCAGTTTATTCAATCCTTTTAGAGTGGATAGGATAGCAATGATCGTATGTGCCAAAGGTACACCGATGTTACGTAAAACCGTAGAATCGGTTAAATCTCTTTGCAGGCGCGAGATGGGTAATTTGTTGCTTAGGTGTTCGAATACGGCATTTGCAATCCCTAAGTTACCTTCCGAGTTCTCAAAGTCGATCGGATTCACTTTGTGGGGCATTGCCGACGAGCCCACTTCGCCCGCTTTGATCTTTTGCTTGAAATAGGTCATCGAAATATAAGTCCAGAAATCCCGGTCGAGGTCGATCAGGATCGTGTTGATCCGGCGTAAATTATCGAATAAGGCGGCAAAGTTGTCGTAATTGGAAATCTGGGTAGTATAGGTTTCCCGTTCGATTTTCAGTTTCTGGGTTAAGAACCGGTTTCCGAATTCTGCCCAATCGAACTGAGGATATGCTACATGGTGGGCATTGAAATTTCCCGTAGCTCCGCCGAATTTCCCGGAAATAGCCACTTTCTTCAATAATTCCAATTGGCGGCTCAGGCGATAGACGAATACTTTCAATTCCTTACCGAGGCGGGTGGGAGAAGCGGGCTGCCCATGAGTTTTGGCGAGCATAGCCACGTCTTTCCATTCATCGGATAACTCTTCCAGTTTGGCAATCAGGCTGTCGATCAGCGGATAGTACACATCGTGTACGGCATCCCGGAAAGAACAGGGAATCGCGGTATTGTTGATGTCCTGCGAAGTCAGCCCGAAATGGATAAATTCTTTATAATCGTGCAGATTCAGGGCATCGAATTTTTCTTTGATAAAATATTCTACGGCTTTTACGTCGTGATTGGTTATCTTTTCAATGTCTTTTATCTTTTGGGCGTCCTCTGTCGTAAAATTCCGGTAAATTTCACGGAGCGGTTCGAATAAAGCGTGGTCGAAACCTGTCAACTGGGGCAAAGGCAGTTCGCACAGGGATATAAAATATTCAACTTCTACTGTCACACGGTAGCGGATCAATGCACTTTCTGAAAAATAATTAGCCAGGTTTTCTACTTTGTCCCGATATCTTCCGTCGATCGGTGAAATTGCTGTTAGTGGTTGCATAACTGTATCTTAGATTTATTAGATTAAGCGTTTCATTTTTAAGAAGCAGCACAAAATTAAAAAAAAAATCCGAACACGGCAGGACAGGTGATGAAAAGTCCTAAAATCAAAGTATTTTAGCATCAATTAATAAAATTGAAAATATTGGATGCCGGGATAAAAAAATCTTGCTATATTGTAGGTGTCGGGCATACTCTTTGCCATCGAATGTTTAATATTGTCTTAATTTGTTAAGCTATGAATTTTAGGATCGACAGTTGTCTCTTGTTTCTATTCTTATGGATGGGCATATTCCCGGAAGCAAAGGCTCAGAAGCCGACCGAGTTACCGGATACACTTTATTTGTATGTCACCGACCGGGTGGCGAATCCTCTTTTCGGTGTGCATATTATGTTGCAGCCCGAAGGAAGGTTATTGGCAACGACGGATATGTCTGGACATACCCGGATCGTAGTGAAAGGATTGGATGAAAATGCCAGATTGCAATTCAGCAGTATCGGTTATAAAAAGCAGGTATTTACCCTAAGCCGCTTAAGGAAGATGAAAGAGATTCCTTTGGAAACCGAGGAGATCGATCTGGATGAGGTGGTTGTGAAAGGAATGAAGACCAAAGAGCTGATGAAGGAGGCGAAATCGAATAACAAGCGCAGTAAACGGAAAGAATTCGTCGATTATTACGAGCGTTATTATGGGAACGGCCAATATATGAAAGTCACCGAATGTTTTGGCAGGGCGGTGGAATTCAGGCGGGAATACGGCTGTTTTCTGACCACGGGTAATATCAAGCGCGTCGATTATTATGACGAAACCATAAATAGTCTGGACGATCTGGAAGACACTCCAACCTTGCAACGTAGGTTAGACGGGGGAAGAATGCCCGATCCCGACCAAAAGATTTTTTTAGAAGAGGCTGACCGGATGTTAGGAAGTGAAGCCGGAAATATTTATGAACGATCTTACCGGATGGATCTCGAGGCTGTATTTGACCGGGTGTTGGAACGGGAGGATGTTTCAAAGCATTTTAAGGTTGAAATTTTGAAGTACAGGACATATACCGATGTGTCCGGGAAATACGATATGCTGTACGATTTTTCGTTTGTGCCTGCCTATGTGCAGCGCAGTGTGCCGCTCGACGGACTGGCGGAAGACACTTTGCCTATTGCCTACAATAAGAATTTCGATTCGGGAAGTAACAAGCTGTTTACAATTATGCGGTGTATATACCTGTATGCCCCTGTTTTCTCTCCTGCTTCGAATTTCAGGTTTCAGCCTTCCGATAAGGCGACGGACGATTGCTATGCGATAGATTTTGTGACGGAACCCAAAAAATATCCCCGTGCCACTTCGATGCTTAGTAAAGGATGTTTGTGGATCGACCGGGAAACCCGCCATTTAAAAAAGATGCAGTTCGATTTTTGTTACTATCATCTTTACCGGCTGGCTAAGATGTCCACGGCCTGGCCGCCTTTCGAAACGGCTGTGATAGCGGAATTCGATTACGATGAAAACAAGGTGTGTTATATCAAATCATGTAAATCGATCACGTATTGGACAGCGGAGAAAAAAGAAGGGAGAGAAAAAACCATACTCCCGGTGGAATCTCCGTCGAGGGTATTGCCGGCGGAAGTGCTTTTACGGGAAATAGAAGGTTTTAAAGTTTATTCATTTAATGAAATACCCCGGGAATTGCAAACGCAGGAGATGGGAAAGATCGCCCGGGCTGCTTCCCGGAATCCGGGAGGGGAGTATGAACGGCAGGTTTTCGATAGTTTGGAATTTTTGTGGGATTGCCGGAGAGCTATTTTAGAAATGAATCAATTCAAGCCTATCCAGGAACAATTCATGCAAAATTCCGGTAAAAGTTATTATCAGGTTGGAGGAGAATTTTTTAATTTGGAGGAATCGAAGGAAGCAAGGGAAAAAATATTAAACTTGTTCTTTTATAAGAAGCCTCAGGAATAAGTTACATTAGGAAAAGATGAACGTTTTCAATGGATTTTTTACAGGAATCGGAGCCTACGGTGAGGCTGCCGGTATTTTGTTCAGCCGTAAATTCTGGTGGTTCTGGCTGTTTCCTGTGGCTATTTTACTGCTGCTGTTTATCGGTGGCAATGTATTGGTTTCCTGGGGCGGGGATTCGCTTTATCATGTGGTGGAAAGTAAGATCGCAGCATGGGTGCAGGGAATCTCCTGGTTGCAATGGGCGGACCGTGCGGCGGGTATCCTGATTAAGGTGGTGTTGAGGATACTCTATTTTTTTCTGTTCGTGGCGTTCGGCGGTTATGTGGTGCTGATCGTGATGTCTCCGGTGTATTCCTGGTTGTCGGAAAGGACGGAGGCGCATTTGACCGGGAAGGAATATCCTTTCAGCATGAAGCAATTATTGTGGGAAGTGTTTCGGGGTATTTTGGTGGCTTTGCGGAATTTATTCTTTCAGTTGTTTATTTCCGTCGTGCTTTTCTTTTGTTCGTTCATTCCGTTGGTCGGGCTTTTAGTGCCGTTTGTGATTTTTTTCTTTTCGGCTTATTTTTATGGCTTTTCTTTTGTGGATTATGTGATCGAGCGGAAGAAATTCAATGTGCGTGAAAGTGTTAGGTATGTAAATAAAAATGCCGGATTGGTAACCGGGATAGGGAGTGTATTCGCCCTGTCGCTGATGATACCGTGGGCGAGTATCGTAGTATGTAGTTTTGTCTCTTTGTGGTCGGTTGTAGCCGCTACCGTTGCGATCAACCGGGCAGAAGCGAAGAAACAGAACGGGCAAGTGATGAGAGGTTGAGCGTTTATGTCGATTTCTTTTAGTATCAATTTACTGTTATTTTAGAATATGAGAAGACTCATCTTATTTTTAATTTTTGGAGGGATTTTTTGGGCAGCACAAGCCGTGGATCATCGGAATGTGGTTTATAAAGTGGATATCAAGGATGAGATCGGCCCGGAGGTGTGGCGTTTGGTGCGGAAATCTTTCGACCGGGCGGAGGAGGAGAACGCTAAATGTATTTTGATCCACATGAATACTTACGGCGGGATGGTGGTTTATGCCGATTCCCTGCGAAGTCTTATCCTGAACAGTAAAAAGCCGGTATGGGTATTTATCGATAACAATGCTGCCTCTGCCGGAGCATTGATTGCGATTGCCTGTGACCGGATTTATATGCGTGAAGGAGCCAATATCGGGGCTGCTACGGTGGTGAACCAGAGCGGGGAAGCTATGCCCGATAAATACCAGTCGTACATGCGCTCGATGATCCGGGCTACGGCACAGGCACAGGGCAGGGATACGATTGTCCGGGGCAGGGATACGGTATATCGGTGGAAACGCGATCCGCACATTGCCGAAGCTATGGTGGACGAGTCTATTTATATCAAAGGGGTTTCCGATAGCGGAAAGATTGTAACTTTTACTCCTGCTGAAGCTATACAGTATGGTTTTTGCGACGGTATTGCCGGAAGTGTGGAGGATGTATTGGCCCGGGAACAGGTGAGCGATTACGTTATCGAAAGTTACATACCTTCGGCTATGGATAGGGTGATCGGTTTTCTGATCAATCCGATCGTGCAGGGGTTATTGATTATGTTGATTGTGGGAGGTATCTACTTTGAATTGCAGACTCCGGGTGTCGGAGTTCCGCTCATAGCCGCTTTGACAGGGTGTTTATTGTATTTTGCTCCGCTTTATTTGGAAGGTTTGGCCGGATATTGGGAAATTATCGTATTTATTATAGGGGTTGTGTTGCTTTTGTTGGAAATTTTTGTGATTCCGGGTTTTGGTATTACCGGAATATCCGGGATTATTTTAATCGTAACGGCTTTGGTGTTTGCCGGGATAGATCAGGTGTCGTTCGAGTTTGCGGGAGACTTTGTGCAGGCGCTTGTCCGCTCGTTGTTTTTGGTGGTGAGCAGTGCCGTGATTGCGCTTTTTTTGAGTATGTGGCTGGGAGCGAAATTTCTGGGGTCTAAGCGTTGGGCTTTTGCCCTTCATGCCGAACAGCGTCCGGAGGAAGGATATGTGGGAGTGGATATGCAGGGACGACAGGAAATCGGAAAAACAGGTTGTACCGTTACCGGTCTTCGCCCTGCCGGAAAAGTCGAGATCGGGACAGAACTATTCGATGCCGTATCCCTTTTGGGGGACTATATCGAAAAGGGGAGTGAAGTCGTAGTAAAGAAATATCAGTCGGGGCAACTCTATGTAGTGAGGCGAAAAAAAGAAAAATAATACGTTGAGAAATTATAATTCCGCTAAAAGGATATATAGAAAAAGTTGCCTTCTGAAAGGCAACTTTTTGTTTTATATTCAGGTATCGACCGTCCGGAACGAACGGGAACCTCTGTTTATGATCCGGAAATTCAGTATTGCAACAACATAGCGCCGCAGGAATAGCCTCCGCCGAAAACGGTCAGTCCCACTAAATCCCCGGCTTTGATCTTGTCCAGGTTTTCAGAAAGTGAAATGGCGCAACTGGGGCAGCCTGTGTTACCCCGGGTTTCGATGTTCGTTAGAAAACGTTCTTCCGGGATACCGGTCTGATGGGCGATGTTGCGAATGATGCGCTGGTTAGCCTGATGCGAGGATATATAATCCAAGTCCTGTATCGTTTTCCCGAACGAAGCCGTGACATGTTCCAAAGCTTCTACCATATAGTGACAGGCATTCATAAACACGTCCCGTCCTTCGGGCATTCCGATCCCTCCGTTCAACGGGCGTAAATAAACGGCTTCCGCCGCTTTCCCGATATGCCCTAATCCCTGTGTGTGAATGCTGATGATCTTTGCATCCCCGTTATGGAAATTCTCCGTGGAAATGAAAACGGCAACAGCTCCGTCTCCCCATAAATGCCCGGCTTGCGGGTCGGTTTCGTTCGCGTAGGCCGTATTGTGTTCCGAAGCGATCACGATGGCCCGGTGGGCTTTCCCCATGGCGAAATAGCCTTCGACCACTTCAACCGCATTGATAAACGAAGAGCAGGCGGAAGATACGCTTACGCATTTTGCATTTTCAATATGGTAACGGCGTTGCACCATGTGGGCGATTGTGGCGACTGTGTCGTAAGGAGAGTAAGTGGCTGCAACGATCAGATCTGCGGTTTCGATAGGATAAGGAAGATCGTTTACCGCTTTATCTACGGCTTTAATCGCCATCGTAGTCGTATTTTCATCTTTACCTGCTTTTCTCCTGCTTTTTATTCCTGTACGGGAAAAGATCCATTCATCATCCAGCCCGTTTACTTCTTTAAAATATGAATTGTGAACTATTTCTTCTGGTACGTAATGACTGATTTTATTGATATACAATTCCATAATATATATAAAATGTGATTTAGCTGCTAATTCAATTTGGCATTATTACAATAACCATGCCAGTGGATTTTATTAGCTTTTATTTCGTATTCCGTTAAATAATAAATCTACATATTCCCTCAGGGACTGATAATTTCTTTTCCGGTGCCCGATAATGATAAAAGGCTGTTCCAGACTTTTAAACATGATCAGCAGGGTTTGGGCAAAGGATTCAGGATCGTTGATATTGAAAATTCCTTTACTTTTTCCGTCCCGGATGATCTGTTCCAATAATTGCCGTTCTTTTATGTCGATTCCTTTTCGGAGCTGTTCCACCCGCAAACTATTGAAAATGAAATCGTACCGGATGTATTTATTCTGACGCACCAGATTGTCGATGACATTGAATCTGGCTAAAATGTACAATTTCAATTTTCTATCGGGCGGAAGTGCCGAATCGGCGGCCTTTTGCAATTTCTCATTAATGCTGTTTACATGGTCTTCAACGACATATTGGTAAATTTCTTCCTTGCTTTTAAAGTGCATATATAAGGTACGGCGACTCATTTTAGCGGCATTGGCTATGTCGTTCATCGTGGCTTTGTACACGCTCATTTCGGCAAAAAGAGACTTTGCGACACTAATGATTTTATTTTTAGTTCTGCTCAGTTTGGTTTTCATATCAGCTTGTAGGTGGTGAGTAATAATAATTGCACACTTACAAAAAGATTGTGCAATTATAACTATTTTTTTGTTATAAGCAGCGCAAAGATAATTTTTTTTGAATAGGAAATGCAATTTGACCGATAGAAGGGGGAGAGACTCCTGAATAATTATATAAAATTTAGGGATATGAAATGGCCTTGCATTTACTCTCTGAAATTATGACAAAAATCATGTTTTTTTGCAAAACCTCATGATAACTTTGCGCGGAAATCCGAGAGGGGATTTAGAGTTTATATTCAGGCTAAATAATACGGTGGTGTTGTCCTTTCGGAAAACGATTAAATATTCCTTCCATGAATGTAATGAACGCTTCTTTTTATAAAGAAAAGATTTTTTCTGCCCGTTGGTTTCAAACCTATGCGACGCTTTTTTTGGGTGCAATGGTTATCGCTACCGGCTATACGTTTTTTATGACTCCTTATAAGATTGTTCCGGGAGGTATTTACGGTATTTCGACAATCCTTCATTACCAATTCGGTTTTCCGCTCGGTTTGGCAGCCCTGTGCTTCAATTTGCCGCTGAGCCTGTGGGGGATAAAAGTGCTGGGAAAGCAGTTCGGACTCAAAACCTTTATTTGTTTTTTGCTGGTGGCGATGTTTGCCGACGGCATGCCGCTTGTGCTGGAAGCTTGCGGACATCCGCATCCTCACGATCCTTTCCAGCTTCATGACGAGGTGTTGCTTGCCAGCATATTCGGCGGTGTCGTGATGGGAATCGGAGCCGGATTGATCCTGAAAACCCGTTCTTCAAGCGGAGGAACGGATGTTTTGGCTTCGGTGCTGAATAAGATCACCCGTAAGCCTGTGGGGATGATGCAAATGATCGTGGATTCCCTTATCGTGATGTTGGGATTGGTGGTATTCCAGGATTGGAAAGTGCCTTTTTATTCCTGGCTTTCTATCTTTTTAATGGGAAAGGTGATCGATCTTGTTATTCAGGGATATTCCAGCGATAAGACTTTCTTTATCGTATCCGATAAAACGGAGGAAATCCGGCAGTTTATACTGGTGGAGCTCCACCGGGGAGGTTCGATCGTTCCGGTGAACGGAATGTTTAACCGGACAGAGAAAGAGATGATTATGACGGTAATCAATCGGAGAGAGGTGGTGACTTTACAGCGTGCTATTTATAAGATAGACCCGAATGCCTTTACAACGATACTGGATGCTAAAGAAATTATCGGGCAGGGGTTTAAAAAATTGGAATAATCAATCGGGAATTGTTTTAAAACGAATGTTGCTTAAAATTTAGGCAACATTCGTTTTTTTGTAAGTGGCGATCGGTAAAAATATCTATGACTTTATTCTTGTTCCGGACAAGCATATCCTTCAAAGTCTTCTTTCATAGAAAAGATTTTGAGTAATTGGCTTTTTTTCAGTGGTTTGGCTAAAAAATCGTTACAACCGGCTTCCATAGCCTGGGTTTTATCGGAATCGAAAGCATTTGCCGTCAATGCAATAATTAAAATTTCTGTATTGAATTGCCTGATTTCTCGAGTGGCTTCCAAACCGTCCATGACGGGCATTTTCATGTCCATAAGGACGAAGTCGAAATTTTCTTTACGGACTTTGTCCACGGCATCCGCACCGTTCGTTACACGGGTAAGGTGGTAATCTTTCAGTATATGTTGTACCAGCAGGTAATTACTGTCGTTATCTTCTGCTATTAAAATTTTTAATTCTTTAGGGTCTGTCCCCTTTAAATGCTGTGGTTGTTTAAGGGGTGCCAGACCGGTTGAATCGGCTGGGTCGTTCTGTATTTCGATCTCGCAGGGAATCCATGCCCAAAAGGTTGAACCTTTGCCGGGAGCTGAAGTGAAGCCGATCTCTCCGCCTGCGGCTTCTATAATGGCTCTGGAGATAGCTAAGCCGAGACCGGTGCCTTGTGCAAATTCGTTGAGTTTCTGAAATCGGCCGAATACCCTGCTTTGTAATTCCAGGGGAATACCGGCCCCCGAATCTTCCACGTAAAAACGGATTCCTCCGTTTTCAAGAGTGTATCCCATTTTGATATATCCCGAACTGGTGCATTTCACGGCATTCGTGAGGAAATTCATCCAAACCTGTTTCAATCTGTTTCTGTCTAATAATATCCAGCATTCCGGCCCTGGATTCATCAGAAATTCTACATCAGGGGCGGTGATTTTGGGGTGGATCATGGTGTATAACTCGCTGCATACTTTGGCGAGGTTGAATTTTTCCCGTTTACGTTCCAGAATGCCCGATTCTATTTTGGAAAGATCGAGAATATCGTTAATCAGGCGCAGTAGTAATTCGTTGTTGGACTGGATAATATTTAGATATTCTTTTTTTTCTTCCGGATCGTCGCAATTGGCCATGAGTTCGGAAAATCCGACAATAGCATTGAGGGGAGTACGAATTTCGTGACTCATGTTAGCAAGAAAGGCCGATTTAAGACGGTCGGAAAGTTCCGCTTTTTCCTTTAACTGCTTTAATTCCTGGGCTATCTTTTCCCATTTTGTGTTATTGAACTGTATTCCAGTATAGCGGGTTACTTGTCCCCTTTTGTCTTTTTCGGATTGTATTCCGGTAATTACATAAGTTTGCCATTCTTTATCCCATTTTGTTTTAGAACGGAATTTGAAATTGAAGTCTTTGTCTGTTCCTGCAAACATATGGTCAAGGTATTTATTGACAGTCGCCCAATCGTCGGGATGAGTGCTGACCAGATATTCCTCGGGAGTGACCAGGGTGTCGGAGTCAAAGTTGTTTACAGGGGCATTAAAGATTTTAAACAGCCTGGTTTTTACGTCGAAATCCCAGTATGACATACCGATTGTTTTAAACGTGAGTTCCATTTTATAATTCCTTTCTTTCAATTCTTCGTTCAGTTGGTGAAGTTTGGAAATATTTTGGCGGAAACCCGTAAACCGGACGATATGGCCTTGCTCGTCGTGTTCGAAAGGGACACCGATGATTTGGCAATATTGCCATGAATCGTCGTATTTTGTTTTTACCCGGCAAGTGAAGTTGATGGTCGTGTTTTGTCCCGATAACATGGTTTGTATAGCGTCGTTGAACACAGAACGGTCTTCCTGATGTATTGTATTTAAAAATTCCGGAACTGTAATCAATTTGTCGCTGGTATAATCATTGATAGGATCATTGTGCGATTCAAAATGTTGGGAACAAACGTCAAAATCCCAATGGACGATATTGCTGACCTGCATGGCCAGTTCGCGTTTCGTTGTCAGATCTTGTGCTTTTTTTGTTGTTTGTATTTTTTGTGTGACATCCATTTCTGTCCCGACAATCAGTAATTTTCCCAAATGTTCCGTAGACAGACGCATTCTGCTTTCATAATAGCGATATTGTTTTTCCTGTTCGTTATAATAACGGGAGGTAACGTTTCCGTATAGGATTTCTTTATTTACCAATTGTGAAAATACATGCAGCAGTTTAGGGCTGTCTTGCGGATGCATTTTACTTAACAGTTCTTCCAAGGTCATTGTATTTTTGACGATAGGATTACCGTACAGCGAACTGAATGTTTTTTTGTTTATATCATATACCCACGAGGACATGCTGGCTGCGTCCATAGCCAGTTCCAGATTTTTTTTGTTTTCTTCCGTACGAAATTCCGCTTCTTTTATAGAGGTCACATTGTTGGCAAGTAACATGTGTCCGATAATGTTTTTTTCTTTATTCCATATCGTTACGACCTTCACTTCATAGATCATGGAATCCTGATTAATGCTCGGATAATATGAATTTTCATTAATACAGTTGAAATCATATTCAAATTCCAATTTAATATCCTCGCCCGATTGGATTTTTGCTTTCAGCTTTTCGTCAACATAAGGACTTTTGAAAAGATTGACTATCCCTATAACAGTGGCGGGATCATTGACTCCGTACATTTTGAGTGCGTGGTCGTTTATATAACGTAAGATACCTTGTGTATCGTAAATCTCGATGCCTATCGGTATATTGGCATAGATTTTTTCGGTAAATAAGATTTTCTCTTGCGTCAGTTCGGAAATTTCTTGTTCGAACGATTTGTTTTTATTAGGTCGGGATACCTTTATATTTTGTGACATGTTTCAGTTGTTTACATTAATAATTACAATATTGCCGTATTTGCTGTTTCAATATGTTTTACAACTGTTTTTGCTTAGGGGAGTGTAGTTACGAGTACAAATGTATAATAAAATTAGGTACTAATATATCAGTTTACACTGAATCTTAAAATAAGGGCTGGTCAGAAATTTCTTTCTTTCCAGCCCTCTTTTTTGCCGTAGATAACTTGCCCAATTGAAATAATATCCGTAAATTAGATTGTTGAAAAGACAGAAATAATTTCGTGATAAATATAAAATATTTCAATTATGAAAGAACTCATTTTAGACGGCGTTACCTACGACGTAGATGAAACTAAGGAACTTGAAAAACAGTTGGAACTATCCAAGTAACCTAAAAGCCCCTCCCTCACCGGAGGGGTTTGTTTATGACTTATACTTGTTTAAGAATCAATAGGTTTCAATCATAAAGACTGAAACGAACATCCCTAATCACACGTTAAATATTCAGTATTAATCTTAAATAATATTGAATATGAGTAACAAAGAAGCATTTTTAGATGCCTGCAAAGGGCTGGTAATGAACTGCCAAGTTCAAGTATTAATCCTCGAAATCATGGGCGACTATCGTGCGTATCTCGTAAACGGGGGTGTGGGTGTGAAAACACGTGAGAGTCGCTATAACGAGGTTTACGACGCCCAGGACATCACGAGACTAATCGGAAACGTCGGAATCAATTTTGCCTCCGGCATGACAGAACAGGTTCTCCGAGAACGAGCACAGTCCATTCCGCAGGAAACATTCAAGTTTGGAACGGACAATTATATGTGGATTACGAATGTGAAACTGAATCGATAAAATTATGAAACCATTTAAAGACTTTCCCCATGCCTCCGAAATATTGGAAGCATTAGGGGAAAATGCTCATTACGTTGATGTGAATCAAATGGCTCCAGAGAATTTGGAAGAATTTGTTAAAAAGTATTCTCAATATTTACCACCTGATTTCAAACTCAAATCTTTTTCTCATGAATAGCTTTATTTAATTCAAATTTAGTTTTATCAATCGTTTCGAGGATGAAATTGGTTGTATTACTAATCGAAGTTGTGATTACTCCTGTTTGAAGTACTCCTAAAACTGCACCGCATTTAGCACACTGGACAAAGGTAAATTCACATTTATCTTTTCCATTTTGAATTACTTTCTTTTGTACCTCAAAATCTTTGCTATTGCAACTTGGACATTTAGATTCAGCCATAATATTAACTTTTAAAATTTCTTGCTCGAAGGTAACAAAATAGTTACATTTGTACAAGTCCAGAGGGACTAATTTATCGGAAACTAAGAAGTGCCTTTTCCATTAAAATCGCCAAATTTTTAATATACACGGGCACGGACTTCCTATCTTACATGGGTGGGTTGTTTGTCTACGTGTATACAGGCGTTTGGCGATGCCTTATGGAAAGTGGACGGCAGCCCACTTCTTTTATTTATAAAACTTTCCTTGAGGCTGCGGAGGAAGCCAAACATTTTGTATTATGAAAAGGTTTTTATTTGTGTTAGCTATTTTAGTAATAGCGTCTGTAACTGCATTCTCGCAAGGTCAGTTTCTAAGAGGGTACAAGCTTTCAGAACATAACCCAAAAGAAGGAGTTTATGAAAGATTTTTTGGACATAGTGGAAATGACAAGAAGCCCATTCAAGAAATTTCTATTACTCAACGTTCGGACGGAAATGTTAGCTTATGGCCTGATTTTGGTGATAAAGGTGGATTCGGAAAACCTGCAGAGGAAGACGTTAATAGTAAAACTTTTTCTGACGGAGGAAAATCTGTTATTTATTCCTACTATTTCCCGGAAACTCCTATAACATTGGTTATCATAGAAATCTATAAAGCTGGAAAGAAGATTCCAGAATGTACTGTTTGTATGAAAAGTATGGAGGACGTTATATATTTTGCAAAAGCGACAAAAGTTACTAATAAGGAGGAATTGAAATTGTTTAGTAAGAAAAAATAAGGCTTGCTTCCAATTTCTTGTTTTCGCAATTAGCCGGGCTTCTGTCCGGCTCTTTTATGCCGCTTTACCTGTCAATTCCTTATAGGTTAAACGGTTTCTGAGGAAGCTATAAAGAGCCAAATTGAATCGCTCACCCTCACTGAACTCCCGGAAGTTGTAACGAAAGACGAACTCATTTACGTAGTAGTGGAGATACTTCCGGGAAGTTTTATGGTATGTTCCAATTATACCTCTTTTGAATATACCCCAGAAGCCCTCTATTCCATTAGTACATACATCCCCCTTGCTATACTGTTTTACACTATGGTCGATGAAGTCGTGTTCATACAGGCTCTTTACGCCATTGTAACCTTGCCACTCGTCAGTATATAGAACGGCATCTTTTGAGGCGTATTGATTAATAACAGGAGTCAAATATTTACCCTTTGTACTCTTGATAACTTTAGCAACTATATTGCCGCCTCGTTCGAGCATTCCGATTACAGGCGTTTTGTCCTTGAAAGAGCGTCCTTGGGAGTTCTGTACCTTTTTATCCCTGTGACGGTTCTTATTTTTACCACCTACAAAGGTTTCATCTATTTCGATTATACCCTTTAACTCTATTCCGTTAGCTTCTTTAAAGGCTTTACGGATTCGTTGCAACATAAACCAAGCCGTCTTTTGGGTGACGTGAATGTCACGGGACAATTGATAGGAAGAAATGCCTTTCCTATGTGAAGATACGAACCATATTGCAATAAACCACGTGTGAAGTGGGACTTTGGTGTTCTCAAATATGGTTCTTGTTTTTACATTGAAATTCTTCCCGGTATCCTTACATCTATACCAATGATTCTTTAGTTTATAAACCTTAGAATTGATAGAAAAGGGAGAGTGTAATACGCCGTTCACGCTATAAAGCGTTTCGAGATGTCTGATACAGGCTTCCTCATCTGGAAACTTCTGTAATAAATCTAACAACGATTTAGCTTCTATTTCTAACATAGTACACAGGATTTGGCGACATACATAAGTTACAATGAAAACTGCGATTTGCAATGACAATTCACGGACTATTCCAGTCAAATCTCATGGATTTGTACGAAATGATGAAACTCGGAGTTCTCCGAAAGCGTAAAATTTATGAATATTTTAAAATGATGGTGTAAACTTATATATTAATACCTAAAATTATTATGAAATTTCGAATATGTTGCCGGTAAGTGATTTTAAATGTTGTTTAGGGCGGAAAAAGGTATTTCTATCGAGCGAAAGGATGTGTTTCGCCGGGATATTCCCTTGCGATAGATGAATATGTTTTTTTAATGTGCGGTTTACTTATTTTCTGAAAGGGGAGGTGGTTCTTTGAAATATCCCTTGTATCCAGGCAATAGTCATTCCGTAATTGCTGACGGGTATTCCCGCATTTATTACAGGAAGCAGGCGGTTGCGCAATTGCCGGGCGGTAATCATGCAGCCTCCGCATTGGATGACCAGCGCATAATCCGTTACCGGGCGTTTGATTTGGTCTAATCCGGCGATAAAGTCGAATTCTAATTGCTTTCCCGTATGTTTACGGAGTAGGGCGGGAATTTTAACCCGTCCGATATCTTCACAGGACACATGGTGCGAACAGGATTCCAGCATGAGTATCCGATCGCCGTCGCGTAACCGGTCGATTTGCGCCGTTCCGGAGAGGTAATGCCCGAAGTTGCCTTTGTGATGTGCCAGGACGATACTGAAACTGGTTAAGGGAATAGAGGAGGGAATCAGTTGCGCCACTTTTCCGAATACCTGACTATCTGTAATGACGAGCGAGGGCGTTATCTGTGTACGTTCTAAAAAATCCGTTATTTCTTCCGGCTGTAATACGATACTGATACATTTATTGTCCAGCACATCCCGGATCATTTGCACCTGGGGCAGGATTATTCTTCCGGCAGGAGCCTCTGAATCGATAGGCGTGACGAGCATCACGATGTCTCCGCGCCGGACGAGCGGCCCGATAAGCGAACGATGTTCCGGGGGACGGACGATGGTTTTCAATGCGTCGATCAGGATTTGGGGATCGCTATGATGTGCCGAGAAATCGACGACCTGTACCTTGTAACGATGTTCCAATTCCTGCCGCAGACCGGAAGCGAGGGGCGACAAATCGGATTTATTGTGTACGATGAGGAAAGGAATTTCGTATTGCTTTAATTCTTCCGTCAGTTTTTCTTCTTCTGTTCCGAAATCATTTCCGGTAAATGTCAGAATCGCTGCATCCGATAGCCTTATGGCTTGCAGGCTTTTTTCAATGCGCTGCTGTCCCAGTGCACCTTCATCGTCTATTCCGGCTGTGTCGGTGAATATTACGGAAGCAAACCCCGGAATTTCATAACTCTTTTTCACCGGGTCGGTCGTGGTTCCGGCTATATCTGAAACAATGGCTTTCTCCTGGCCTAACAGGGAGTTCGTCAATGAACTCTTTCCGGCATTTCTCCGCCCCGTAATCACGATATTTATTTTGTCCATAAAAGTGGTAGGAGTTACATCCGGATTATCTGTATAATTCGACTTCTTCTTTTGAAATATTCTGACTGCCTAAGATAATCAGCCTTTCCACTACGTTACGTAGTTCCCGGATATTTCCCGTCCATTCGTAGCTTTTCAGGGTTTCCAGGGCTTCCGGGGCGATCGTTTTACAGGCAATGCCCATATCTTCGCATATTTCTTTCAGAAAATAGTTTGTCAGTTCGCCGATGTCTTCCGGACGTTCTTTCAGGGCAGGCACTTCGATGATGATGACGCTGAGCCGGTGATAAAGGTCTTCCCGAAATTTTCCTTTTGCAATTTCTTCTTTCAGGTTTTTGTTGGTGGCGGCGATGACCCTCACATCCACACTAATATCGTTGTCTCCTCCGATCCTGCTGATTTTATTTTCCTGGAGGGCACGCAAAACCTTTGCCTGGGCTTCGAGGCTCATATCTCCGATTTCGTCTAAAAAGATCGTTCCGCCGTGTGCCAGTTCGAATTTTCCCTTTTTTTGCTTGATAGCCGAGGTAAACGAGCCTTTTTCATGTCCGAATAGTTCGCTTTCGATCAATTCCGAGGGAATCGCGGCGCAGTTTACTTCGATAAAGGCTCTATCGCGGCGATTGCTTTTTTCGTGTATCTGATGCGCCACAAGTTCTTTACCACATCCGTTAGGACCTGTAATGAGCACTCTGGCATCGGATACGGCCACTTTGTCGATCATCACCTTGATTCGTTCCAGAGCTTCGGAGTTACCGATCATTTCATATTTTTTGCTGACTTTGGTTTTCAATGTCCGGGTTTCCTGGATCAGCTGGGTTTTATCGGTCGCGTTTTTAATCGTAATCAGAATCCGGTTGAGGTCGAGCGGTTTTTCGATAAAATCGTAAGCTCCGTTCTTGATTGCATCGATAGCCGTGTCGATCGTTCCATGTCCGGAAATCATGATCACGGGGGTTTCTGTCGTAAATTCCTTAATTCGTTTCAGAACTTCGATCCCCTCTACTTTCGGCATTTTAATGTCGCAAAACACCAATTCCGGTTTATCTGTCTTTACGGAAGCAAGACCTTCCATTCCGTTTTCCGCCAGTAGCACTTCATGACCTTCAAAACTCAAAATGTCTTTCATGGAGTTACGGATACTCCGTTCGTCGTCGATTACCAATATTTTTGCCATGATTAGATGTTATTGTTTATTAAACCGGTGAATGACAAAAATAATCAATTATTTACCGAAATGCTTTGTTTATTCTTTTTTTTAACCTTTTCGAGAAGTTTCATTCTTGAAATAAGTTTAACTTTGTGACATTAGTTTAATAACGACTTAGAAACATGAAGAAATTTGGAGCGATATTATTGATCCTTTTGGTTCTGTGTGAACTGAGTTTCGGAGAACGGAAAAAAGTCGGGATTGTATTAAGCGGTGGCGGTGCGAAAGGTGTGGCCCATATCGGCGTGCTGAAAGTATTGGAGGAGGCAGGGATTCCTATCGATTATATCGCCGGAACGAGTATGGGAGCGATTGTGGGAGGGTTGTATGCGGTGGGGTATGATGCAAGAACGCTGGATAGTCTTGTCCGGATTCAGGATTGGGCTTTTCTGCTGAGTGACAGAGTGTATCGTTACGATTTGCCTTTCTCGGAGAAAGAGACCAATGAGAAGTATCTGCTTTCCGTTCCGTTTGGCGAAGGTCGTAGAATCAAAGTGCCTGCGGGATTTATCAGCGGGCAGAATATATACAATCTTTTTTCAGAGCTGACTATCGGTTATCATGATTCCCTGTCGTTTCAGCAGTTGCCGATTCCTTTTGCCTGTGTTTCTGCCAATGTGGTCGATGGGAAAGAAGTGGTGATGGATTGCGGAAAACTGCCTTTGGCGATGCGTGCCAGTATGGCTATTCCCGGTGTTTTCGCTCCTGTGATTCAAGATTCTATGGTATTGGTGGACGGCGGGATATCTAATAATTTTCCGGCGGATGTGGTGAAGGCCATGGGTGCGGAGATTGTGATCGGGGTGGATTTGAGCACCGGATTGAAAGATATGGAAGGGCTGAACAATATGATGGGAATGATCGATCAGCTGACTTCTTTTATGGGGATGTCGAGCTATACGCAAAATTTGAAGTTGGTGGATTTGTATATGAACCCCGGATTGAAAGGCTACACGGCAGCCAGTTTCAACCGGGAAGCCATCGATACGATGATCGCAAGGGGAGAACGGGTGGCCCGTTCCAAATGGGATGAAATTATGAAATTGAAAGAGGAAATCGGATTGGCGCCGGGGGAGAATGCCTCGCCTCGTATTGCGAATCGGTTTTTGGCGACCGATTCGCTGGCTATCGGTGAGATTTCGATAGAAGGAGTGCGGCCAAAGGATGAGAAATGGATTCAGCGGCAAATGGGGCTGAGGGAATATTCGGTGATTTCTACCAAAGATCTGCATCGTGCTATCGGGGTTTTATACGGGACGGGGGCTTTCGAACGGGTGAGTTATGCCTTGTGCGGAACATCGGTTTATAATTTGCAGATGAGTTGTGTGGAGAAACCGACCAGTTCCCTGAATTTCGGTTTCCGGTTCGATTCGGAAGAGATGGCTTCTATCTTATTAAATACGACCTTGAGCCATCGGGCGTTGAGAGGGTCGCGTTTGTCGTTGACGGGACGTTTGAGCAAAAACCCGTATGTATTGGTCGATTATTCGTTCGGTAATACTTTTTTGCGGAAAATCGGTATTTCGTATATGTTTAAATACAATGACATTAATTTGTATGACCGGGGCGATAAGGTGGATAATCTCACTTTCTCCTATCACCGGGGCGATGTCAATTTTTCGGATATTTATTTGAGGAATTGTAAGTTCCAGTTGGGGGTCCGTTATGAATATTTCGATTATAAATCCGCTTTGTACAATACCGATTACATTTCCAAAGATGTTAAATCGGACGGATTGTTCAGTTATTATGCTTCGGCTCATTATGAGACCTACGATAAGAAATATTATCCCGATAAAGGGATCTCTTTGAAAGTGGATTACTCTTTATATACCGATAATATGGTGAATTATCGGGATCATGCTCCTTTTTCAGCCATTTCATTGGATTTTCAGCCGGCGATCAAGCTGACCCGGAGGGTATATCTTATGCCTGCCGTTTATGGTAGAGTGCTGATCGGTAAGGACGTTCCTTTCCCGTACCTGAATTGTATGGGGGGAGAAGTGGCAGGAAGGTACATGAGCCAGCAATTGCCGTTTTACGGAATACATAATTTGCAATTGTTCGATAATTCTTTGTTGGTGGGGCGGATGACTTTACGTTACCGCCTTTGGAGTAAACATTATGTGTCGCTTTCCGGGAATTATGCCAAACAGGAAAATAATTTCTTCGATATACTGAATGGAACGAACATTTGGGGAGGAGGGTTGAATTATTCGTATAACAGCATTATCGGGCCTATCGGGGTGACTTTCGATCTTTCGGACTGGGATAAGAAACTGGGAGTATATTTCAACCTGGGTTTCTATTTCTAACAGAGAGTTCCCACTATGAAAAGAAATATTATTTATTTTAAACGATTCAGATGAAAAGTAAAGCGTTGGCTATTATAATCGGGGCCGTAACGATCCTGTCGGCTTGCGGAACGAAAAAGAATTATCAACATACGGAAGGTAAGATATACGGAACATTTTACCATATCACTTATAATTACTCCGATGATCTGCAAAAAGACCTCCGGGCGGAGATGGAAAGGGTGAATGCTTCGCTTTCGATGTTCAACCCTCGTTCGGTGATCGCTAAAATTAACCGGGGAGAAAGTGATTCGACCGATGTGTTATTCAGGGAAATGTTTGTAAAAGCGGCGCAGATAAACCGTGAAACCAACGGTGCTTTCGATATAACGGTGGCTCCTTTGGCAAACGCCTGGGGGTTCGGTTTTAAGACCGATACATTCCCGTCTGCTGCAAAGATCGATTCTATTTTGCAATTTGTGGGAATGGATAAATTGACCTTGGAGGGAGACAGGCTGGTAAAGCAGGTGAAAGGCGTGGAACTCGACGCCAGTTCTATCGCTAAAGGTTTGGGGGCGGATTTAGTGGCGGATTACTTAGACCGGAAAGGAGTGGCGGATTATATGGTGGAAATCGGGGGAGAGATTCGGGCAAAAGGAATGAGCGCAAAAGGAAGACCCTGGCGTATCGGGATAGATAAGCCTATCGACGATGCAACCGGGACAATGCGGGAAATCGAGATGGTGGTGGAACTTACTTCCGGGGCTTTGGCTACTTCCGGAAATTACCGGAATTTTTATATTCACGATGGAAAGAAGTATGCCCATACGATCAACCCCGGTACGGGCTATCCCGTACAACAGGATATTTTAAGTGCATCCGTATATACGGATAGTTGTATGAAAGCGGATGCCTATGCAACGGCTTTTATGGTGCTGGGCTTAGAAGCTGCGAAAGAGATCGTCAATCGTAATCCTGCTTTGGAGGCTTGTTTTATTTATGAGCAAGACGGGACAATGCAAACATGGACTTCTCCGGGATTTGAAAAGTTGATCGATCGGAAATAATTTTATTCCCCTTCGTCATGAGATGGATTTGCTTGTTGTTGGTGTTGTGTGGCATGGCAGGAAAGCTTTTTGCGTATTCTCCTGTGGAGGGCTGGTATGCGGATACGCTTCATGCCGGAACTTTTCCGGCCTTGCTTTCCGGTGGTGAAGAGAGAACACCTCAGGATACTTTGTTTCCACGAGATTCTCTTTTGCCTATCACTTATATAGATTCTGCCGCTTTGAAGGCGGTTCCCCTGATTTTTTTACCCGATAGCTTGATAACGGATACGCTGCGATATGAGTTCACGAAGATAAAAGATGTCGCTTACCGTACGAAATGGACGAAAGAACTTTATAAGCTGGTTTTTGTAAATCCTGCTCCCGACCGTCTGAATGTGATGCGTACCCAAAACAGCGAAGAACGTTTCACCGATTATGCCGGGAAAACGATCCGGGATATATCCGTGAAGGTGTTGCCTCCTTACGGTACGAGTGTGTATGATACGACTTATTATGAAGAATCGTTAGGCTGGCTGCAAACGGCAGCCAATAAAACGCATATGCGTACGGCTACGAATACCGTCCGGAAACAGCTTACGATAAAACCGGGTATGAAGCTCGAACCTTTCGAATTGGTTCAAAATGAAATTCTCCTGCGCCGCCTGGATTATATGGAAGATGCGACGATCCTGGTGTCTGAAGTAGAGGGCGATCCCGATGCGGTCGATCTGACTGTGATTTGCAAAGATGAATTTTCCTGGGGAGGGAGTGTGGAGTCGAATTTTATCAATTCCTTTATTTTAGGGCTGAAGAATAAAAACTTTATGAAGTTGGGGCATGTCCTGAATTATGAGTTTTCGTACCGGGGAAATAAGGATAAAAAATGGGGTAATATATTGGAGTATAAGATCAATAGTATTTTCGGAACACACTTTGATTTGTGGGGATTGTATCAGAACGATTATAGCCAGAAATTGGTCAAGCTGAGCATCGACCGTCCCTTTTTGACCACTACCATGAAATGGGCGGGCGGAGTGGAAGCCAGCCGGGTTTTTTATTCGGAGAATTTGCCCGATCGGAATGTAACCCGGCTGGAGGAATTGTTCAATTATCATTCCCAGGATATATGGCTGGGACGTTCTTTTCAGTTGAAAAACCGTTTCAGTTATAACCGGAATTATTACCTGACCGGACGTTTTTTTACGACTTTGTTCAATAACCGCCCGGAAGTGTCGGACGATACGAATCATTTTTATTACAACCGTTTAAACGCTTTTATGGCATTTACATACACTAAAATTAAATATTATAAGGCGAATCTGATTTACGATTTCGGGCGTACGGAAGATATTCCCACCGGATTGTATGCTGGGGTTACTGCCGGGTATGAGCATAGCGAATTTGAAAATTTCGGTTATCTGGGTATGGAATATCATTATTCCCATTTTAACAAACATTCCGAACGTTACTATTCCGTAGAGGCAATGATCGGCTCGTATGTGAACGATAATTGGTTTGAGAGAGGATTTGTGAATTTTAAGGCGGGGCACATCAGTAATCTGATCAGCATCGGGAGTTATCGTTTCCGATTTTATAACACGGTTAATTACATCCGTGGAATACGCCGTTATCCTACCGATTATCTTTATATGCAGGAAGACGATATCCGGGGCTTCCATTCCGATTCTCTGCGGGGGAATCAAAAGCTATCGGCCACCCTGGCTGCCACTTTTTTCTTCCCTTATATAAAGAAGGGATTTCGGATGTCCGCCACGGCTTTTGTGGATGGGGGAGCTATTGCCAAAGACAGTCACTCGCTTACTAAATCCAAGACTTACTGGGGGTTGGGGGTTGCATTGAATATTCGTAACGATAATGTGGTATTTAAAAACGTCAGTTTCCGCTTTTCCTGGTATCCGACGATTCCTATGGATGGGCGCAGTATTCAGGCAACCTTATCGAGTGGCATGAAAAGCGGATTCTATAATTATCAGGTATATAAGCCACAGGCTTTTAAATATGAATAGCTAATATTTTCTTATACTTATCGATTTTATTTATACGGACTTTTTATTCCTGTTCTGCTGTAACAATCTGTGCAATAAATACGAATAAATAGTAAAAATATTTACAATATTTTGCGTTCTTTTTGTAATATTTAAAAGAATGTGAAACAAATTATTGTGAGATTATATGAAACGAATTATATTTGCGAGCCGTGGGAAATCCGTGTTTTATTCCTGAAATAGATACGAAAATCACACTATTATGTTATAAATAACCTTCGTATAGATGAAAAAAGTTATTCTGTTTTCTATATTTCTGCTTGTTGGATTATTCTTGTCTCAGTTTTTACCTCCGTTTTTCGGCGAATCCTATACAACCGTAGGAAAGGTTACTAAGGTTTTGATGTTTATCTGTTTGGCATACATCATGATCAATGTGGGGAGGGAGTTCGACCTGGATAAAAAGAAATGGCGTTCCTACGCTGTGGATTACTTTATAGCGATGGCTACGGCTGCCGTTCCCTGGATATTGGTCGCTTTTTATTATATGTTCCTTTTGCCTGCCGACTTGTTTGGAGAGTGGGACGCCTGGAAAGAAAATCTGTTGTTAAGCCGTTTTGCCGCACCTACTTCTGCGGGAATCCTTTTTACGATGCTTGCAGCGGCCGGGTTGAGAAAAGCATGGATATACAAGAAAACTCAGATTTTGGCAATTTTCGACGACCTGGATACCATTATCCTGATGATTCCTTTGCAAATCCTGATGATCGGTTTTAAGTGGCAATTATTCGCGATAGTTGGGATTGTAGCCTATTTTCTCTGGATCGGCTGGGTACGGTTAAAGACCTACCGGTTACCTCAATCGTGGACGGCCATTTTGTTATATTCCATTTGTATCGTGGCGGTTACGGAAAGTGTTTATTTGCTGACTAAAGTTTTTATGAATCAGGAAGGGGCAATCCATATCGAGGTGCTGATGCCTGCTTTCGTGCTGGGCATGGTGATGAAAGCCATGCACAATCATAGCCGTGTGGATGAAAATGTGGGAAGTTTGATTTCCTATCTGTTTATGTTTTTAGTGGGATTGAGCACCCCTTTGTTTGTGGGGATGAGTCAGAATATGCCTGTAAATGTTACGAGTGTTACCGCTGCGCAGCCTATGCCTTCCTGGGGTGTATTGTTTTTTCATGTAGTCATGGTGACGTTGTTATCTAATGTCGGAAAAATGATCCCGATGTTTTTTTACCGGGACCGGGATATCCGCGAACGTTTGGCACTTTCTATCGGGATGTTTACCAGAGGGGAAGTGGGTGCCGGAATCATTGTCATTGCATTGGGGTATAATCTGGGCGGTCCTGCTATGATTATTTCTATTCTGAGTTTGGTTTTAAATCTTGTTTTGACCGGGGGATTCGTGATTATTGTGAGAAAGCTGGCGCGGAGCGTATATGGAAGAGAGGAATTGGAAGCTGTCGATGTTCCGGCGAAATAGAAATCGTAAAAACCCACACCTCGATTTCCGGTAACCGGAAACAGAGTATGTGGGAGAGTGATTTTTCCCGATCGATCCTACCGATCTTTTTTCTTACCGAAAAGCCGTTTGAAAAAGCCCTTTTTCTCTTTTTTGGCTTTCTCTTCTTCGTTCACAGGAAATTTTAGAGAGTCTGTTTTTTTGTTTGTGATTTTATCGATCAGGTTTAAGTGGTCTTTAAATTCGGGTACTTCCAGTTCTTTTTCCAGACTGGTTGTAACAATGGGAAAAGCGAGGGTGTTCCAATAGCTGTAAGTAGGGCTGTTCAGACAACGGATCATAAATTCGCCGAACGGAGGAAGTGCCATATTGGCTCCTTGTCCCAGCCGCAGGTCGTTGAAATGAATGCTTGCATCGTTGGCTCCTACTCTGATGCCTACGACAATGCGGGGATTATAGCCGATAAACCAGCCGTCCACATGGTTTTGAGTGGTGCCTGTTTTTCCTGCGATTTCATTCTTTAGTCCATAGTTGGTGCGTAACCTTCTTCCCGTACCTTCATTGATTGCCGCCGCCAGCATATTGCTCATAAGACCGGCTTCGGTTTCGGACAGGGCTTTCGTGATCTCCGGTTCGGGAGCTTTATACAGGATGTTGCCCTGACGGTCTTTAATTTCATTTAGATAGTATTGTGACACGAGTTTCCCTCCGTTTGCGAAACAGGCAAAAGGACGTATCATTTCTTTCAGGGGAATATCCGCTACCCCCAGAGCAAGAGACGGATAAGGAGGAAGCTCTGCCGTGATTCCCAAACGGCGGGCCTGAGCTATCACCGAATCGATTCCGGTTTGAAGCAGCACCTCCACGGCAATTGTGTTGATGGATTGGCTGAGTGCGCCCTTTAGGGTGTAAAATCCTTCGTATTTATTGTCGGCATTGCGGGGTGTCCAATTGTCGTATTCGGGATAAGTGGTTTGCTTATTCTCGTAATAAGCATCTACACGCGCCCCCTGATGAATGGCGGCGCTATATACAACGGGTTTGAATACGGAGCCTACCTGGCGGGGAGCTTCTACCTGATCGTATTGGAAATATTTGAAATCCATCCCGCCAACCCAGGCTTTGATTTTTCCGGTTTGCGGGTCCATTGCAATCAGTCCCGGTTGAAGTATTTTCAGATAATGTTTGATGGAGTCGATAGGAGAGTACTCCACTCTTGCTTCTCCTTGATAAGGACTGTAAACCAGCATCGCTTTTTTGGCGTTCATCGCTTTCATGATTTCCGCTTCGCTCAATCCTTGGCGTTTCAGGCGTTGGTAAGTTTTACTGCCTTGTATCGCTTTGGTCAGGAGTTCCGGATGCTTGTCCCACGGTTCTTTTTTTCCGAGCTGTTTGTAATAAGAGTCTTGGAGGCTTTTCATGTGGAGGCCGACCGCTTCTTCGGCATAACGCTGCATTTCTGCGTCGATGGTTGAAGTGAGGATCAGTCCGTCTTTGTATAAATTGTATGAAGTGCCGTAAATGGAATTGTATTCATCGATGATCTTTACGGCGTCCTGGCGTATTTTTTCCCGCAGATAGGGAGCAAGGCCGGAATAATGGTTTACCGGAATATATGCCAGGCCTAATTCCGTTTTCATCAGTGCCTCTCCTTCTTCTTCGGTGAGAAAATCGTATTTTACCATTTGTCCGATCACCGTATTGCGCCGTTGTAATGCCCGTTCCGGATGAAGGCGGGGATTGTAGCGTGAAGGACCTTTCAACATACCGATCAATGTGGCGGCTTCCGGGAGAGAGAGGTCGGAAGCGGAGGTTGAAAAGTATTTTTGTGCGGCACTCTCTATACCGTAGGTATTTTCTCCGAAAGATACGGTGTTGAGGTAAAGAGCCAGGATTTCATCTTTGGTGTAAATATTTTCCAGCCTTCTGGCAGTGAACATTTCCTTTAGTTTCACCACAGGCATAAAGGTGACCTGCTGTTCTTCCCGGGGATATAGGTTTTTAGCCAGCTGCTGGCTGATGGTGCTGCCTCCGCCCGAACTGCGGTGCCGGAGCAGAAATGTTTTAAAAAACACCCTCAGCATACTTATTTTATCCACTCCCTGATGTTCGTAGAACCGGACATCTTCGGTGGCGATCAGGGCATCCAGAGCGTTCCGGGTGATTCCTTCGTATTTTACGTTTGTACGGTTTTCGATATAATATTTCCCGATAAGTTCCCCGTCCTCGCTGTAAAGAACCGAAGCCTCGTCGTTCCGGATGTCCCGAAGCTCCGCATAGGTGGGAAGCTTTCCCCACAATCCTGCATAGACGGAATAAACGAATAAACCTGCTGCAATACCTGCCAATAATACGAATATCAGCACGTATTTCAGCAGAGTGTATCTTATTTTTTTCTTCCTGCGTGATTTTGAGATACGTTTTTTAGCCATAATACCTTGTTTTCCATGACAAAAATAAGAAAAACAATCGTTTATGAAATACCATAAAAAGGAATAGTTTTCCCAAAGCCCGATCGGTGGGGCCTGAGGAAAACTATTCCTGCAAAATAATACTTAAACTAAGAGTTTATTTGTTGATGAGTTCGACCATTGCGCAACGGTTCCATTTATTGTTGTTCTTGTAGTACGGTTTTTCTTTACCGACATATTCGATAACGATCCGGTCTGAACCGATTCCATAATCTTTTTTCAGCATGTTGGCGACTGCATTGGCACGTTCTTCCGAAATTTTCAGATTGACATTGATCGGCCCGAATTTGTCTGCATATCCTACGACGCGGATTTTAGCTTTAGGATTCTGTTTCAGGAAAGTACCGATATTATAAATAAGCGGCTCGTAAACATCCTGTATCACAGCGCTATTGAATTTGAAAGGAATGGTGGAAGGAATAGAGGCATATACATCGGCAACTTCTTTCTTCACCACTTCTTTTTCAACGACTTTTATTTCTGGCGGACGGTTCTGCAATTGAGCCACCTGGTTAGCCAGCACTAAATTAGCGGCAGCCATTTCGTCGAGTACGATTTGTTTCGGCGCGGTGCGGAAACTTCTGTTTTTGAAGCGATAGGTAATACCTGCGGTCAAACCACCGATACCGTCGTTCGGAAAACCTCCTCTGACAACGAGGTCGTCGTCCAGAATCATACCCTGGAACTCAACGTTCACATCGAAACGGGGAGATATGGCATAGCGTGCCTGGATACCTGCGTTAATTGTGAAAGATTGGTCTTTTTTCCGGGTCATACCACCGATACCGGCAAATGGAACGATATCGAATTTCCGGTCGGGGTTATATTTGCCGAAAAAGTTGATTAATCCCAGCATAAAGTCGGCGTGCAAATGGATGTAACGCATGTGAATCATGCTGTGCGCCCCTTCCGTGAAACCGTGTAAAGAACCGCCACCGCCTTGTAAACGAACTCCCCACCAGGGATTGAACCATTTTCCTACTGCCAAAGTCGGCATAAAAGTAATCGTATTTTTAAATTTAGCCTGGGAGGAGTGTTCTGCAAATAGCGCATTCGCTCCGAAATTGGCAGAAATGAACCAGTTATGCCAGAATGGGTTGGCTTCAAATGTGGTTTTATAACCCGGAAGGCGTTGTTCCAGTATCACTTCTTCCACCTGGCCCTGTGCCTTTGCTATTCCACATAGACCAGCAGCCAATACTAATAACAGTAATCCTTTTTTCATAACATTTTTAAAATTAAGTAACTCAAAATTTATTGACGTTTTTTTTCTTTCAATTTTCCTTGATATTTTAATTCATATAGGTTGATCCTAAATCCGTGAGGGAATAAAGACCGGAGTATCAAGACTAAGGGAATAACGAAAATGAGATAGAATGCGTTTCAAATTTTGGGCGATATAATGTGTATTTTTGTAATTTTTAACCTTCTTTCTATTTGTGGAAGGAATGTTTAGAATGAATCGTGCCTTTTGTTTTTGAGGATTAGGATGTTTTTTTTACCTTTGAAAACGGAAATAATATTAAAATTAATCAAACATGTTGAATATTGCATTATTTGGCCCTCCGGGAGCCGGCAAAGGTACACAGGCAAAGAGAATCGCCGAAAAATACAACCTGGCGCATTTGTCCACCGGAGATATGATTCGTCGTGAAATAGCAGAAGGGACGGAGCTGGGAAAAATGGCTGCCGATATTATTAATAACGGTCAGTTGTTGTCCGATGAACTGGTCGTAAAAATGATTGCCAGCAGCATAGAGGGCAATCGGGGAGTGAACGGATTCCTTTTCGATGGTTTTCCCCGTACGGTGGCACAGGCTGAGATTTTGGATGAAATGCTGGAAAAAGCCGGAAGCCCGTTAAAGGGTTTGATTTGTATTAATGTGCCTTTCGAAGAATTGAAACGCCGGATGCTGGAAAGAGCGAAGGTGGAAGGGCGCGCCGACGATAACGAGGAAGTGATCGAAAAGCGTTTTAAGGAATATCACGATAAAACGGTACACGTAGCCAATCATTACCGCCAAAAAGGAGTGCATGTAGATGTAGAGGGGGATAACACGATGGATGAAGTGTTTCGTTCCATCACCCGGGCTATCGACGAAATGGAATAGGGAACGTCCTGTTTACTTCATATAGGATAGGGAGGAAAGCCGTATGGCTTTCCTCTTTTTTGTGCCCGGCCTGTTACCGGGACCCATTGTCCTGAACTTTTCAGTCTGTGTGTAAAGTCTCTTGTTAAATGGAAAGGCAGTCCCTACTGTTGGGGATGTAAGAGGGTAAAATACCTGAATATGGGGATTTATCGGTTTTATTTGTTCCGGTATTTTTGTACGCGTGAAAATAGCGACTTTATTGTATATGTTAAAGGTATTCAGCCTATTTTGTCTATTCTTGAGCTTAGGGAGTGTGTATGCGGCGGAAGGCGGGAGATACGGTGTTTCGGGAGTTGTGCGGGATAAGGGCACAGGGCTTGTTATGGAATATGCTACGGTAGGGATAGAGGATTTGGGAAAAGGTACACTGACGGGAACGGATGGAAAATTCCGTTTGGAAGGTGTTCCGGGAGGTAAATGGAAACTCACTGTGCAATATTTGGGATATGCGCCTCTTTCTTTATCCCTGGTGGTGGAGAAAGATACCACTCTCGAACTGGCCATTGAAAGGCTTACTTTAGAATTGAACGAAGTGAAGGTGAGTGCGGAGTATAATCAGGCCGGGACTTCGATGAAAATATCCAAAAGTGCCCTCGAGCACATACAACCCTCTTCTCTTGCCGATGTTTTCCAGCTTTTACCGGGCTATCTTTCTGCCGACGGCGATATGAGCAATGTAAATCAGATCACCTCCCGGCAGGCCGGATCGGATCAAAACACGGCTTTGGGTATGGCTATTATCAATAACGGAGCGCCGATGTCGAATAATGCCAACCTGTCGGCCATGTATGGAGGGGACGACCGGATGAAGGAACGTTCTACGGTAAATATGGGAATCGATTTACGTTTGCTTTCTACCGATCATCTGGAAGAGGTGGAGGTGATTCCCGGAATATCTTCCGTGAAATACGGGGATTTGAGCAGCGGAGTGGTTTTAATGAAATCGAAATCGGGAGCCTCTCCTTTGGAAATGAGGATAAAAGCAAACCCTCTCAATAAATTGGCCTATATCGGAAAAGGCTTTAAGCTGGGAGAGCGCCGGGGTACTTTGCATATAGGCGGGGATGTGATACAGGCGAAGCCCGATGTGCGGGAAAATTTACAGACCTATACACGGTTCACAGCTCAGGCGATGTATGCGAATCAGAAAAATACCCGTATCGGAGATTGGCGCTACGATGTTCAGGGAACTTATACCGGGACGCTGGATAAAGACAAAAACGATCCCGACCTGACGCTTGCAGAAGATACTTATTCGGCTACTTATAATCGTTTCGGCCTTACTTTCAATACAGCATTGCAACCGGGGTTGAGGGGATTGAGCAAGCTGGAAATGACCGTTTCCGGAGATTATACGGCGGATATTTTAAACCGGGATAAAACGGTTTCGCTGACAGGCCCGATGCCTTTGCCGATCGCCCAGCAGGAAGGGGAACAGGAGGGGATTTATTTACCTACCACTTATGTCAGCCATTACAAAGTGGAAAACAGGCCTTTTAATTTCTTTTGGCAATTTTCTGCTGTTTCTAATTTTGAATTGGGAAATACGGCACACCGGGTGCTGGCCGGCGTGGAGAACCGTACGGCTAAAAACCTGGGGAAAGGAGCTATATATGATTTGGAGCGTCCTCCTTTTCCTACAAACAATGCCTCGTCGCGTCCCCGGACTTTGCGTTCGGTGAGAGCGATGGTCAATCATGCTGTTTTCATCGAAGATCAGGTGCGTTACAGGTATTTGTTCCATTCGCTGGGGCTGACTGCCGGGATACGGCTGACGAATCCGGCCAACCTGCCATCGGAGTACTCGCTGCATGGAAAATGGTTTGCAGAGCCACGTGTAAATTTTAGTTATACTTATTCGGGAATGAAGGTCGGAAAGTGGGAATCCTCTCTTACCCTCCGGGGAGGATATGGCGAGCAAGTGAAATTTCCTACACTTGATATGTTGTATCCCGACCGGGTATGGTTTGACGAGATCGCGGCCAACTATTATTCGCAAACCCCTGAAAATCGTTTTTTGTGGATAAATACGCAGGTGAAAAACCGGGAAAATCCGGAATTGTCGGTAAACCGGAACAGGAAGTATGAAATAGGGGGCAGTTGGCAGGTCGGAGATTTCAGACTGGACCTTACTTTTTTTCAGGAGCTGTCCAATAGCGGATTTGAATCGGCATCCAATTTCTTTTCGTTTCAATATACGAAATATGACAACCCGTCTGTGTTACCCTCCGGAAAGCCTGTAATCGAAGATTTCTCTCCCCGCCCGGATACTTTGCTGAAAAACTATACCAGGACGGTTAATGCTTCCCGTTTAAGGAAAAGGGGAATGGAGTACCGGATTGTTGTGCCGAGAATCAATGCTTTACGGACGGAAATAGAAGTGAACGGAGCTTATTACAGAACGCTTTACGATGTCAGTTTACTGATGCAATACCGGCCGCAATCGGCCGTGAACGGGAAACCGTATCTCTATGCCGGAATTTATGACTGGAATTCCAATAGCCAGTATAAAGGGCAATTCAATACCAATATATGGATCAGGACCCATATCCCCCGGTTCAGATTACTCTTCTCCGCTTTGCTGCAAACTGTTTGGTTTACTTCTTCGCAGACGAAAGAGTTTTCCGGAATACCTGTCGCTTATATAAACCCGGCGGGGGAAACGCATCCTTTCACGGAAAAAGAAGAGAACGATCCCCGCTTTCTGCCATTGATCCAGAAATTTTCAGACAATTATTTTAAAGAGAGCCGTACTCCGGTTTCAATGATGCTAAACCTGAAAGCGACCAAAGAGATCGGGAAGCATTTAAAGCTTTCTTTTATGGTGAATCGGCTTTGGGATTATAATCCTAAGTATAGAACGAAGACGAACGGGGAAGACCGGACATGGGTAGTGCCTGCCTTCGGAGCGGAATTGGGAATAAAAATATAGAAATGACAAACAATAAATAGTAAACTATGAGAACAACAATTTTAATTATCGGGACGGTATTTGCCTTTATATTGGCTGCATGTTCCGAATCGGACAATGAAGTGAAATTCACGACAGTTACAGTTCAGGCGCAAATGCCCGAAGAATATGCCTCTTTGGCCGGGGACGGTTTGAAGGTAACCCTTACGAATACCAGTACGAACAGAGGGGTAAGCGGAACGACGGATACGGACGGAAAATGGAGTACGTTGGTAGAAGAAGGGGTGTATCATATTAAAATCGCAGGGGAAAAAATATCGACTACGGATACAGTAGGCGCTGTTTCCCTGTTGTTCCAGGCGTCTAAGCAAAGCCATAGTGTCGCCGGATTAGAGCAGACCGTCGTCCTGGAGATGGAGTATTCGGAAACGGGAAGCCCCTGGTTGATAAAAGAGATCTATTTTGCAGGAAGCAAGACACCTGCCGATAAGTTTTACCAGAAAGACCAGTTTATCGAAATATTTAATAATAGCGACGATACGTTGTATGCAGACGGGTTGGCGATAGGTGAAACCTATATAACGACCAGTACTACATCGGCTGTCAGATGGGATCAGTTTTTACCCGACCGGATTGCTATTCAAGCCTATTATTCTATTCCCGGAAACGGTAAAGATTATCCGGTGGCTCCGGGAAAAAGCGTGGTGATTGCCAATAAGGCTTTGAATCACAAAGGGGACGAGGCGTTGAATCCGAATTCTCCGGTTGATTTGTCGAATGCCGATTTCGAATGGGTGGATGCCAATGCTCCCGATATCGATGTACCGGAAGTGCCGAATTTGGTTAAGCATTTTTGCTATACGGCGACAATCTGGGTATTGAATCAGCAGGGAACTAAATCGTATTTCATTTTCCGTCCGGATAAGGAGGTGGAGACATTTATGAATGAAAATTTCGTACAGGTTCCGAATGCTGCAGGTTCTAAACTACTGGATGGTTATGCCATTCCCCGTACCTTGATTTTTGACGGTGTGGAATTGAGCAAAAAGGATGGATTGAAAGTGAAAGCTTTGCCTTCTTCGATAGATGCCGGGTACAGCTATACCGATGCTTCCGGAAATGGAAAATCGATTCGCCGTAAGGTGGAACGTTGGGAGAACGGACGTGCCTATTTACAGGATACCAATAACTCCTCGAACGACTTCCTGACCGGACAGACTCCGGCGCCTTTCGTTATTTCGCAATAAATCCGGGAGATCGAGCGAATGAAGGGATTATATTGGTCGATGCTATTCTTGCTATTGGGGCAATTCTGCCTGGGGAAAGACAATACTGTCCCCGGGCGGGATTCCCTGTTTTGCGGAGAATTGCCCATCGACCGTCTCGAGAAGGGGTATCGCTTTAATCCTGCTGCTTTCGGCTGGCTGGAACAGAAAAAGAAAAGCCGGCTTTCTTTCCGTTTCCGGACGGACGATGCAAAAACTTTTTATTCCCAGTTCGACGGGGATAAAGGAAATCTTTACCGGGCAGAGGCTTTGGGGTATGGAGTAGAAAAAGGGAAGTTTATGTATTCGGGGATTGCAGCCTGGGAAAGCGGGCTGCGCAGAAATACCCGTTATACGGATGTGAGGGACGAACGGCTGCTGGGGCCTTATCTGGTGGCGGATTCATTGGGGGGAAATTATTACCACGAACTTTACCGTTTGGGAGGAAGTGCCGCATTGTATGGAAAAAATATCGTTTACGGATTGCGTGCCGATTACCGGGGAACTGTGGCTTACCGGAAAGCCGATCCGCGCCCGAAGAATACGATTTCCGAATTGCAGTTAAATCCGGGGATCGTGATCGGAATGAAAAAATGGGACTTGGGTTTATTTCTGGACTATATTTTTTACAAACAGCATCTGACTATCCGGATAGAAGAGTCTTCGCGTAAGGATTATTTTTACCTGCTGAGAGGGTTCGGGCTTTATGATTATAGCTTTTCAGGGATAGAAAGTTCGTTTAGGCGGTATTACCGTTCGCATTCTTATGGAGGGGGCGTGCAATTACGGCAGCAGAAAAAATACGGAGGGAGTTTTATGCTTAGGTATGACCGCCGGAAAATGGAGGTGGAAGAGGGAGACCTGCGTACCCCATTTTTATTGAAAGAGGGTACGGTCGCGGCAGGAGTGAACTGGCGTTTCCGTCTGAAAGAAACGGCCGTATTATTGTTGGAGGCGGAAGGGGAATACATGAGCCAGACCGGACTTGAAAAAAGTTACGAAAAAACAGTGACGGATACAGCGACAGGGGTTTATGTCTGGAGAGTGCTGAGCGAATCGGATAAATATGAGCGTGAGACGGTATCCGGAAACATTTCAATGGTTTTTCAGCATACACCGTCCGGAAAGACGGCTTATTGGTATGGTTTGCAGGTTATCGGGAAGGATGACCGGGAACGTTATTTGTATCCCGATTATTCCCAGCGGATCACCGGAATAAAAGGTGTAGTGTCGGGAGGAACGATACATCGTTTTAAACGTCGGAAATTGTATCTGGATTTAGCCGGAGGGATGTATAGAACACTGAAATCCGATTTAAATGCCCCTCCTGCCGAAGAAATGGCAAGTGATTTTTGGGTACGGGAATATGAATTCCGAAAACGGAATTTTTACGAATTAAAAGTCGATCTGGCATATCATTGGCCCTTGAAGGGACAAACCAGTATGGCTGTGGAGGCTGGAGGGAAGTACGCCCGTTCGGCGGGAAGTATCTACCGTTGGGGGATAGAAACCGGATTGGATTTGTTTTTTTGACCTGCCTTTCTTTTCCGGGCCGTTTTTAGGAAAGAGAAATCGGACGGAGGCAGGAGAGAACAAGGAATGAAGAGAGCCGTTTTATATGAATTAAAACAAAAATATGGAAAATATAATAGAATGTAGAAATCTTACCCATTATTATGGGGAGCATCAAATATACCGTGATTTGAGCTTTAATGTCCCTAAAGGGAGGATATTGGGATTATTGGGAAAAAACGGGACAGGAAAGACCACAACGATCAATATTTTGAGCGGTTATTTACAGCCTCGTGCCGGCGAATGTCTTATTTTCGGGGAGAATATTCAAAAAATGCAACCTGTCACCCGCCAGCGGATCGCTTTGCTGATCGAAGGGCACGTACAGTATTCTTTTATGAACATCGAGGAGATCGAACGCTTTTATGCAGCTTTTTATCCCCGCTGGAATAAAGATGCTTATTATGAATTGATGAAAAAATTGAAGGTGGCACCCCGGCAGCAAATATCCCGGATGTCTTGCGGGCAACGTTCACAGGTGGCATTGGGGCTTATTTTAGCGCAAAATGCCGAATTGTTGGTGCTGGATGATTTCTCTTTGGGGCTGGATCCCGGCTATCGCCGTTTGTTTATCGAGTATTTACATGAATATGCAAAGGCGGAGGAAAAAACGGTTTTTCTTACGTCGCATATTATTCAGGATATGGAAAGGCTGATCGATGATTGCATCATCATGGATTACGGTAGAATATTAGTACAGAAACCTGTCGGTGAATTGCTCCGCACTTTCCGTCGATATACTTTCATGCTGGACTCGGCCGACGAAATTCCTGAACATCCGGCTTTGTTCCATACTTCCGTTATCCGGAAGCAGGCGGAAACCTGGTCGTTCGAATCGTTGGAATTTGTATCCGGCTGGCTGAAACAAAATGGTATTCAGGCTGTGGTGACGGAAGAGCCGCCTTTGTCCCTTGAAGATGCCTTTATCGGTTTAACGGGGAAATATTAACTTTTAAAATTCGAGAAATGCAGAAAGCGATATTTTTTAAAGAATGGATCAAGGCCCGCCGTTATTTTTGGGGTACAGCCGCCGTTTCACTTTGTTTTGTGGTGTATGTGCTGCTCCGGTTGAACCGGGTGGTAGAGTTTAAGGGAGCCGCTCACTTGTGGGAGATTCTTTTGACTAAGAATACGATATTTATCGAGTTATTGGAATATATACCTCTGGCTATAGGTATTTTGCTGGCAGTGGTGCAGTTTGTTCCGGAAATGCTGCAAAAAAGATTGAAACTTACTCTTCATTTGCCCTTCCCGCAGCAACGTATGATTCTGTATATGATTTTTGCCGGGATTCTGATGCTCGCTGCGATCTTTGTGGTTCACTATTTGATCTTGTGGGGATACCTGGTGAATGTTTTGGCTCCGGAATTATGGACACGAATCTTATTGACGGCTTTACCCTGGTATCTGGCCGGATTCGCTGCTTATTTGTTTACAGCCTGGATATGCCTGGAGCCTGTCTGGAAGCGTAGGGGTGTCTATGCCCTGATTGCAGCCGGAGTTCTTCGGATATTTTTTGTATCGGATATGCCCGAAGCCTATAATTGCATGTTGTGGATCTTGTTGTTTTGGACGATTTGTATCACAGGATTTTCTTTGCTCTCCGTGGAGCGGTTCAAGCAGGGAAAAGAATAATGTTTTGTTTTAAATTAAATGATTTGAATATGATTAAATATAGTAAAGCCTTTCTTTTTATTACAGTTGTATTGCTGTTAATGTGGGGCTTGCCCTGGGCATGGCATTTCTTGTTCGGAAAACCGGGAAGTTATCCGTTTACAATATATAGCTGTGTCGCTCATCAGTTTGTGGCGATGGATCGGTCGAGCGGTTCGGTCGCCTACCGGGGAGAAGACGGTAGTGTATATTCCGAAAAGCAGTTCGATAGCATATTGCCTACCTTATATAATCGGCAGCTTGTCTCTGACGGACGTTTCCCTTCACAGATCAACGGAGTGGAAATAGATAACCGTACCTTGCAAATGGAGAAGTTTATGTTCCGGCATAAGCCTTCGGATATTAATGTGAAACGACCGGGCTTATATCCCTTGTTTGAAGGCATGTCCGGGCGTGTAGATCTGCAAATGCCGGGGGATGTATTCCGTATGAACACGCGAATGGAGTTTGTCGATATGGAGGAAAACCGGGTAAATGAAGAACGCAGCCAGCGTTTCACACAGGCATTGCTTGATAAAGGATTTCATTTTCCTGCCGGAGTTATTGCCGGCGACCAGAATGTGAGAAAAGAATATGATGAGGGATATTTGATAACCGACGGAGAAGGACAGATGTTTCACGTAAAACGGCTGAAAGACCGCCCTTTTGTACGGAATACGGAAATTTCCGGCGTGAATGTGAAATATATTTTTCCCACGACTTTCCGTAATCGCCGCTTTTATGGATTTATTTCCGATGAAGATCGGAATCTCTACGTTTTGAATACGAAGACCTATGAGTTGAAAAAACTCCCTATCCCTGCGTATGATCCGGAAAAAGAAACGATAACTATTTTCGGTGATCCCTTTTATTGGACTGTCCAAGTTTTGGGGCAGGAGGGTTTAAAAGTATATGCTGTCGATGCCGACGACTATTCTTTAGTTGCGGAAAAGATGATTCCAGCCCAGGAAAATCGGGCTGTGAAGATTGGAAAATACATATTCCCGGCAGAACTGTCGTTCACCGCCAGCACCGATCAGTACGTTTGGCCGAGGTTTACCGATTTCTCCTGGTGGGGGACCCTGTTGTGGGCGGTATTGATAACCGGTTATATAACACTGAAAACAAGAATGAAACGGAAAAAGCAGGCAGTTTCGTAGTGCCTGTGCGGTTACATTTTTATAATCGGAATAAACTGTGTCCGAGGGATGATCGGATTCCCCGGACACAGCTTTTTTATGGCATATCGGTTTCGGGCGGAAGTGCTTGAAGCGGGAATTGTAATAATACATTTTCGTATTGTGGAGATACTCCAGTAGCATAGATTTTCTTATTGGCCTCATCTACGCACAGGCGTTCCAATTTATAGTCTGTTGTAAATAAATGTAAGGGGTTCCCATTCCAGTCGAAAACAGCAATCCGGTTACTATTTTTATACACAGTATTGCCTATATAGATAGCATAAATATATTTATTAGTAGCATAAATATCACGTAATCCGTAAATAGTTTTTCCATCGATAGGATTAACACATTTGTGCCTGTCCAATTCGAAAATAGGTTTTATAAACCCCCGAACAGTATCTACTATAATCCGATCTTTTTTTATAGAGAAAAATTCTAATATCATTCCATAGGTCATTTGACAGACAAGTTTTTGTTTGTCGGACGAAATGCTATATAAAAAATCTGTAGATATTTTATCGATACTCAGATAATTTTCTGGAAAATGGACGTTAGGGGTATTGTATAATATATCAATGATACTATCGTTTTTTATAAGAGAAAGCCTTGGACGTTTTCCTTTTGAAGAAACTTTACCTCCCCCTTGGGCAATATATCCATTTTCCAGTGGTGTTATATTATAGGCATAAACAGGAAAATTATTTATAGTTATTTGTTTTTGCCATTTCTTCTTGGAATTGTGAATTGTATCAATTTGAAAAGTTGTACTTCTTTGTGCCTCTGAATCAAAAAAAAGAGCCTCTCCCGTGATGTGATCTATTTGAATGCCTCCCCAAGTGAGTCGTTCTCCCGGTCCTCGTCCTTTAGGCAATAAATTTGCAAAGAATTTTTTTTCATTTTGGTCGAATAAATGTATAAGAGGTTCTTTTTCTCCGGTATGAGCAGAAATAAGAATATACTGATTATAATAATCAATATCATAGCTTTTCCCCATAACAAACGAACTATCAAGGATCAAGCCTTTAAGATAAGTCGTATTTGGGAAAATGAGAGATTCAAAAGAAATTTCTTGCTTGGGGGAACATTTACTCATCCCAATGATAATTCCCAAAAGTATGAATAAAAATCGGATGTTGTACATATTAATTTAATTTGACAGGGTGTCCTTTCGTCATTTTGGACACCCTAACCTTATTTGATGTTGAAAAAGATTTTTAAGGATTAAATAAGGTATTAATTTAAAGTTTTAATTAAATACATATCCACATTTTGAACACGTACCTGAAACAAATTCAAGAGGCCCATCTTTTCCTGAAGTTCCTTTATACTTCATTGTACACCCTATTCCCGGACAGTTTTTCTCGCATGTATCTGTAGTATCTTTACATTTGCCAACGACATTAGATGAGCCTCCTGTTTCGGGATTAGTTGCTAAAGCTTCTACATTTTGTAGGATTCTTTTAATACTAGGATTAGATGCCGAATAATTTACATTGACAGCAATAGTCATTGAGACGATTAATAAAAGTAAAACTAAAAACTTTTTTTTCATGATTTTTAAATTTAAGATTTCACTTTTGTAATGAATTATTTGCTATTTCAATGGTGGCATCACAGTAAGTCACTACATCTTACCATCATGTTTATTATTATTTTTTCTTGGTGGATAAATGTATCTTTGGGCATATTCATTGTATTTGCAAATGTTTATTGATAATAATATTTAAATTATATGGTTTATGCAAATATAACATAAATTATATTATATTTATGAAATTTACAATATATTTTTTTGAAAATGATTTTGAATCTAATGAATAGATATAGATTTGAAGAGAATCAAAATGTTTTTGTGGTGTTTTATCATAAAAGAGAGTGTACAAAATAAGGGCGTCCCGGTAATCACGGAACGCCCTTACAAAAACGGTATAATGTTTTGTCAGGTAAAGAATATAAATAATAAAGGAATCAGGATACCGATGGCTAATTCTATACCACCGCGTCCCCATAAACCTTTTTTACCTTTCAGCATAACGATACCCGTTAGGGTAATAAGGAGTAAAGAGACGGCGAAAATGTCGGAAAATATAGTCCACCATTTGCCGGGATTATAATGCAGCCGGTTTAATGCGCTGATTACCGGACGTTTCTTTACCGATTCGTAAAGAGCCTTTCCGGTTTGTATGTCCACCACCAAAGAAGAGCCTCCCTTGATAAACACTTTCATTTGCCGCTCGTTGGGGAAGTAGTGCTTGGTGTAATTTTCTTGCTCTTCCAATGGTTGGAGCAATGTCAATACATACTCCTTGGAAAACTCTGTCCGTGATTTGGGAAATTCTCCCGGAATCTGCAACGTGTGCTGTCGGATGATGTAGTCGGAATTAAAATCTTTTTTATGATTGAGCACTACGCCCGATATCGCATAAACTAAAATAACACCGGAAAAGAAAAATGACAAATCCCGGTGTATATTACGGCTCCATTTACGGATAAAAGGCATATTCGGTTTTAAAGCCATAAAAAGGTCGCTTATTGAATAGTGTATTGAGTTGCGTCGATATGGTAAAACGACAGATAATTTTTTCCTTCTTTTTCCGAGCGTTCTGCAATTCTTTTTCGGAAATTATTGATTCTTTCGGTGGTACTGTTGGCCACGGTTTCTCCTCTGGCTTTCTGTTCCGATGAGCAACCCGCTTCAGTCGTTCCGTGTTTTTCCTCTGGCTGTGCCTTGATTTTTTCTTCCCATTGTACCAGATAGGCTTCGTCGATCCGGTCTTCCACTAATGTACCTTTTACGCGTACGACATTGTTTACTGTTTCCGGTTTGAAATTACCGAATTCTTTTCCGGCTTCAATACGAATAGTCTTGGTGTCGTCGCTTCCCATTAAGAATATTTTTTTACCGCCATGTTTGCAGATGTGTGTACAGATTCCCTCGATTTCCACTTCTTTGCCGCTCATGGCCTCGGCTTCTTTTAAAAGGTCGTCCACCTGTAAAATTTTTTGGCTTGCAAGGCTGGTTTGTTCGGTTTTTGCCGGGTCGCTATTTTTTTGTTTTTTAGAGTTACATCCCTGAATAGTAAAGGCAACTAAGGCAATAGCTGCGATAAAAATTAATCGATAGTTTTTCATCCACCTTATTATTAAAGTTATACATTATTGATTTGGAGGCAAATATACTACTTTTATTTTGGGGTGAAAATCCCTAATAGTGGCTATGCTTGTTTATATAAATCCCTATTTTATGGTATCGGGAAAATGGTTAAGCCGTATTTTACGATTTTGAAATAGTACGGTAAGACGATCGGTTCCCGTTTAAACGATAGCGATTCCCGGTGGTGAGGAGATATGAGGGGTGAGGCTGGCTGTGTGCAGAGAGCCCGCCGGAATTTTATCTGTAAAATTGTGGTTTATGACGGGTAAAACCTAAAGATACCGAAAGGAGTTTACCGATGTGGCTTTGATTGTACAGGCAGGAAAAAGGGATTTTTCGGATTACGCTTTTCCTGCCTGTTTTGGACCATTCCCGTGGAAAGGGAAAATTCGCCCCGGCGATTATTTTAGTTCAAAAGGAACAACCCCTTTGATGTCGGTGGCCGAAGCTGCAATGATGGCCTCGAACTTACCCGGCTCGGCAATCCAAGCGTGCCGGGTGTCGTCAAAATAGCTCAATGCTTCTTTATCGATCGTGAAGGTCACTTCTGTTTCTTCTCCCGGAGAGAGTTTCACTTTTTTGAAACCTTTCAGTTCCTTGACAGGACGGGGCAGGGAAGATTTTTTATCGCTAAGGTATAGCTGTACGATTTCCTGGCCTTCGCGGGTTCCGGTGTTTTTAACAGTTACCTTTACGGTCAGAGTGCCGTCGGCCGGCATGGTTTTACTGTCGGCTGTCGGTTTGCCATATTCAAAAGTGGTATAACTCAAACCATGCCCGAAGGGGAACAGGGGTTTCACTTTTTTCTGCTTATCCGTCCAGCGATAGCCTACGAAGATGCCTTCGTTATATTTGATGTCGATGACTTTCTGGCTTCTTTTGTCAGTATATTCGCCCAAGCAGTGTGCCGGAACATCCTCTAATTTGACGGGGAAAGTGAACGGTAGTTTACCGGAAGGATTGACATCGCCGACTAATACGGAGGCAATGGAATTTCCCGCTTCCGAACCTAAATACCACGCTTGCAGTACGGCGGGAACTTCTGTAATCCACGGCATAGCTACGGCATTGCCGGATACATTTACTACGATCAGGTTTTTATTGACCTTTGCCAAAGCAGTTATCACTTCATCCTGTCCGTATGGTAAGCCGAGGCTTTTACGGTCGCTGTCTTCGCAGTCCTGATGGTTACTCTTGTTCAAACCACCGACGAAGATCACATAGTCGGCGGTGCTTGCCACTTGCACCGCTTCGGCTATCAGTTCTTCGGGCGTGCGTTCGTCTTTCAGGTCCTGGCCGGTTTTTACTCCGTTGTACGAGTTGGAGATATCACCTACATAACCGCGTGCCCATACGACTTCGGCTTTATCGCCTATCCGGTTCCTGATTCCGTCCAACGGGGAGATTTCCCGCTCTGCTTTCAGAGAAGAAGAGCCTCCGCCTACGGTCATCATTTTTACGGCATTTTCTCCGATAACGGCGATCTTCCGGGCTTTATTCAAATCGATCGGCAATAAAGCATTTTTATTTTGTAATAATACAATGCCTTCTTCCCCGATACGGCGTGCAGCCTCGTAGTGTTCCGGAGAAAGAATGGAACCGAAGGGGCGATTCCTGTCCATGGTTGTACGAAATGCCAGGCGCAGGATTCGGCGCACTTTATCGTCCAGTTCCTTTGTTCCGGCCTTACCCGATTGAATACGTTGCAAGTAGGGTAGTGCCAAATAGTAGTTGTCGTAAGCATTGCTGCTTCCGTAGTTAAGCCCGTTCGTCCAGCTGCCGAATTCCATATCGAGTCCGTTCGTGATGGCTTCATCGGTATTGTGGACGCCGCCCCAGTCGGAAATAACGACACCGTCGAAAGCCCATTCGCCTTTCAGAATATCGTTCAGCAGGTATTGATTATGGCAGGCGTGCTGGCCTTTATAAAGATTGTAAGCCCCCATGATAGCCCATGCTTTACCTTCCTGTACGGCAGCTTTGAAAGCCGGCAGGTAGATTTCGTAAAGGGCACGGTCGTCTATGACGACGTTGGTCGTGTGGCGATTTATTTCGTGGTTGTTCAGGGCATAATGCTTTACACAAGCGGCTACGCCGTTTTGCTGTACTCCCTGTACATAGGGGACTACCATACAGCTGGCCAGATACGGATCTTCGCCCATGTATTCAAAGTTACGCCCGTTTAGCGGGGTACGGTAGATATTGACACCCGGTCCGAGAAGAACGGCTTTATTACGATAGCGGGCTTCTTCGCCGATGCTTTTCCCATAAAGCATAGACATATCGGGATTCCAGGTAGCGGCCAGGCAAGTCAGAGCAGGGAATGCCACACAATAGTCGTTCGTCCAGCCTGCCTGATTCCATTGGTCCCAAAGCACTTCCGGACGGATGCCGTGAGGGCCGTCTGTCGTCCAAAATTCGGGAATTCCCAAACGGGGCACTCCCGGACTGCTAAACTTGCTTTGTGCATGTACCATTGCGATTTTTTCTTCTAAAGTCAGCCTTTTCAAGGCATCTTCTATTCTCTCTTCTATCGGCTGGGTTGCATCCAGATAGGCGGGCTTTTGCTGCGCAGAGAGCGGTAGGGTTGCAGCAAGCATTAAACCGATTAATATTTTTTTCATATTCATAAGTGATTAGATGATTATTTCATTCTTAACGACTGGATATATCTTTCCTGTATAGTACAATTTTTAAATTTGCATGCTTCGATGAAGCTCGTCATTGCCGTACGCGCTGTTGTTTGATCGGGACGCGTATCACGAATTTCTTTGTATGAGGTGCGCGGAGCTTCGGAAAAACGTACGACAATATCCCAGTTTTCCGGAGGAACGATTCCGGTAAAACCGGAGCCTTCCATTTTTTTGTATGGCCAAAAAGTATAACCGATATTGTTTTCTTGCATTGTCCGGCAGAAAGCGGCTTGCCATTCATTCGTGTTATGGCCGATTTCTCCCATATACATCGGCAGGTTTACGCTGTCGCGGAAGTCGATAAATCGCTGGATAGCGGCTTTTGTGGGCTCTCCTCCGTAACGGTGGCAGGTGTACATTATTTTATCGTCGAATTTGAAGTCCTTAAAAGGCTTGAAGTTACCGTTCCATTGTGCACCTCCCAACAGGATGATGTGGTTCGTATCCACCTCCCGGATAGCGGCTACTCCTTTTTTATATGTGTTTTCCAGCATGCCGTTCAACTCTTCCGTGTTTGAAAAATACGGAGCGATAGGTTCGTTGAAAAGTTCATAACCGAGAATGACCGGCTCCTTTTTATAGTAGTCTGCAATTTTTCGCCAGATGTTGCAATATAATTGCTGGCTGGCTTCGCTTTCGAATAGCCAGGGGTATCCGTAACTGTCGTCGATATTGTCTCCGGTCTGACCGCCCGGTGCATCGTGCATGTCGAGAATAAGATAAAGTCCGCTTTCACGGCACCATTTCACAACGCTGTCTATCCGTGCAAAACCGTCTTGATTGGCGGTCAGTCCCATAAAGTCTTCATCCGTGAATAGTTTGTAATGGAACGGAAGACGAACAGTGTTTGCCCCTGTGCTTTTGATAAACCGGATATCTTCACCGGTGATGTAATTGTCTTTAAATGCTTTCCAAAATTCTGCCGTGAAATCAGGGCCCACCAGCTGGCAGAACATTTCGTTAATAAAGCGGGGAGAATTGGTCTTATTAAACTTAAACATATATCCTTCCGGATTCAGCCAGTTCCCCAGGTTGGTACCCATTATAAAGAGTTCTGATCCGTCGGGCTTGATTAAATTTTGCCCCTGAATCGTTACAAACGCAGCAGGTTCCTGTGTTTTTTCTGCCTTTTTTCCACAGCTGCTCAAAATCATAGAAGCTGCCAAAAGGGTTATCCCCATGAAGATAGATTTTAACATCGCATAAATGAATTAATATGATCTGAATTTCCAACGCCAGGATATATCAGGCCGTTCTTCCACGGTACTTTTCTTTTCATGAACAGCATCCGGTTTCGCTGCGGATGGCTTATGACCGATGAAGTTAATTTTGTACAGGGAATTTTAACGGTCGCTTAAACTTTTTCAAAATTAAAAAAGATAAGTCTGTTTTGTATCCCTATATTAAAAATTGGTGGACGAAATGAAGTGTGTCTAGGTTGTATGTTTTTGACATACAGCGATATAATGTTTTGTGTGGAAAATAAAAAAGTGGAATAAAAATAGTTTTTTACCTATGCTAACGTATTTCCATGACACGTGCTTCAAAGTCGTCGCGCGAAATACATGCCTTATTTTTTACTTTAGCGCGGTAATTGTAAATCGTATTGACAGAGTAACGGAGAAACTCGGCAATTTGTGAACTATCGTCGATGCCGAGACGTATTAAAGCAAAAATGCGTAATTCGGTATTCAATAGTTCTCCTTTGCGAAGTACGATACGCATTTCAGGTTGTAGCAATTCGTTGAAATTTTTTACGAAATCAGGGAAAAGATGAAGGAAAGCCTTGTCGAAGTTTTCATATAATTCTTTCAGGTCGGCCTCCAGAACATCGTGCGAACGTACCATTTTCAATAATTCTTCGGTCTGGCCGTTGGAAATCTTTTTATTTACCATGCGGCGGTAGGCATCCAGACGGTCGATATAAGTGGAACAGAGTTTCAGGAAGCGGCCGATATATTCTTCTTTGATATTATTCGATATTTGTAATTGTCCGTTCGTTTGTTCCAGATTGTTCCTTGTTGCGGCAAGACGTTTCATTTGATGATAAATCCAGGCAATTGCAAACATCAGCGATACAGACAGAATACTGATGGTCCAGAGGTAAAAGCGAAGACGGTTGTTCTGTTTTTCCTGCATGGCCTGATACGTCAGGTCGATAAGCGATAATATCCCTGCCGTTTGTAAACTACGGCTACGGGCGTTGTAATGATTGGTTGCATTCCACGAAAAACGGATATAACGGTAAGCCCGTTCGATATCTCCCTCTTCATACAATAGTTTTGCCAATGTCCAAAGAGAAGCATGGTCGGTAATTGCGAGGCTGATATCGGTCATGGCCGATAAAGCCAGATAATGCTTTTCTTTTTCCCGGTCTCCAAGCCGGTGATAGAGCAGGGAGCGGTGATAGGTGGCTAGGGCATATTCGGGTGTGTTGGGAGAGATGGCCGCCAGACGTGTATCGTTTATCCGTAAAGCTTCCGCTAATTTGCCGGAAGCCGCTTTTTCCATTTCTTTACGTTCCAGGTAAAGAGGAGAGTCCGGTGTAAGTACCTGCATCAACGAATCCCTGTACGATGCAGCCAAAGCATAGTAACGGTTGCGGTGAAAGGTTTCTTGCGTGTACATACCCAATTCACTGTATAGATACCGGTGACATTCATAATAATCCTGCAGTAAGCCCGGAGACAGTTTAGAGCGGTTTATTCCCTCCAAATCTTCGGAAGCTTCTTTGTACATACCCGTTGCAGACATCAGATGTGCCCGCCGGATACGAATGGCATCTATTGTCTCTTGTTCGCCGTGCCGCATCGCCCAATGTAAGTTAAGGCTCAGGTAATGGAGAGCGGAGTCGCAGGTATAAGCTTTATATTCCCGGTATAATTTTTCGTTCAATTCAAAGAACGCTGTTGTTTCCGGGTTAGTCTGTGTCGATTTCTGTTTCAGTGCTTCGATACGTGCTTCCCGTATGGTTGTATATTTTTTGTGCTTTCCTATCATTTCGTCGAGGGGCACACCCCATTCGCCGATCGCTAAAGTATCGGCGGCCGACAGGTTATGAATGCCGGCTAAAGCCACTCCTAAAAATAACAGTAGTTTTATTTTCATGGATACAAATATAACTACATAGTAAGCTATATGAAATGAATCGGTTATTTTTTCATATTATATAACCGGGGTGTCACGTAATAATAATATTTTTTGTTATTTTTTTCTTAGTATATTTGGTTATATGAATAAAAAATACGTTCTTTGCATCCTGTTTGGAAAGCGTTTATAAAAATTACTGAGAGATGTCAAGAGTTTGTCAAATAACCGGAAAAAGAGCAATGGGTGGTAACAATGTATCTCACTCTAAAAGAAGAGTAAAGAGAACATTTTCTATTAACCTGTTTAAGAGAAATTTTTATTGGCCAGAAGAAGACAGATGGATTCGCCTGAACGTATCTGCTGCTGGTCTTCGCCTGATTAATAAAAGAGGTTTAAGTGCATGTTTAAAAGATGCAACCGCTGCAGGATTAATTAAAACTATCTAAAATCACTGACGATGGCAAAGAAAAGCAAAGGAAATAGAGTGCAGGTGATTCTTGAATGTACTGAACAAAAAGAATCAGGTGTACCGGGAATGTCTCGGTATATTACTACTAAAAATAGAAAGAATACTCCCGAAAGATTGGAACTGAAAAAGTACAATCCGTATTTGAAAAGAGTAACCTTACACAAAGAAATAAAATAATTGAGCTATGGCAAAGAAAACCGTTGCAACATTGAAAACCGGAGACGGTCGTGGATTTGCGAAAGTGATCAAGATGGTAAAGTCTCCGAAAACTGGTGCTTATACGTTTAAAGAACAAATAGTTACCACTGATGAAGTTAAAAATTTCTTTAAGAAATAATATAACTGACTTATCAAAAGCCCCTCTTCTCAGAGGGGCTTTTTTGTTGTTTGGAAGAAGAAAGGGAATTGAGGGCCGGAACTGAATGAGCCTGTGGCCGGGAAACTTTAGGATGAATGAAAAAGGCTGCTTGTGTGTGTGAGGATATTAAGATTTAATGTAATATGTGAGGGATTGCGGATAGGTGTGTAAAACCCATTCAGGGTGAGGTAGGGGAGACAAGGGGTATTGGAATATAATGAAATGTGTACTTATAGAAAGACAATATTACAACGTATCGATTATAGTATAGGGTATGTCTGTTGATTTAAGGTAAGGAATACGATTAATATTAGGATCTGCATTCAAAATAATACTCTATCGCCGGTGGAAAACAAAAAAGAGCAGTAATTTACTGCTCTTTTTCTCTTAGTAGCGGGGACCCGATTCGAACGAATGACCTTTGGGTTATGAGCCCAACGAGCTACCACTGCTCCACCCCGCAATCTCAGTCAATACTTTCTGTATTGCGAGTGCAAAGATACTTTATTTATCTTATCCATGCAAATAATAATATGTTTATTTTGATGATAATTGTAGGGACGTTTTTAAGTGCCCTATAAACAAATGTTTATAAGATGGGGATATGAGAAAATGTTTTATTTTCTCTATTTTTGTGAATAGTAAAGTAAGAAAAGGAATATGGAAGAATTTATCAGAAGGCTTCGTGAAGTTTATCCGTTGCCGGACGAGGAGATACAGGTGTTGCTGGAGCATACGGAGCAGATTGTTTTGCCTAAGGGAAGCCGGATTACGACTGCCGGGAAGGTAGAGAGTTATACTTACTTTATTGTAGAAGGATTGGCAAGAGGATTTTTTACTCAGGAAGGAAAAGATATTACCATTTGGTTTGCTTCGGTGGGAATGGCTTTACTGTCTATGAACGGCTATGTCTATGGAAAGGCGGGATATGAAAATATAGAATTGCTGGAAGAAAGCAGGTTGTTGCGTATCCGAAATGAACAATTGAATGTTCTGTTTGAAACTTATAATGGATTGGCTAATTTGGGGAGAAGGATGTCGGACGTTGTTGTTCTGAAATTGGAAAGGCTTTTTATGGAACGGAATTTTATGCCTGCTGCCCGGCGTTATCATTCCCTAGTGGAACACGAGCCTGAAATATTGAAAAAAGTGCCTTTGCGCCATATCGCTTCTTATCTGGGAATATCCCAGGTGTCCCTGAGCCGGATTCGTGCCGGAGTTCAGTGATTTTTTTACATATGTAAAATCGAATTCTTTTTATTTTTCTGATCTTTGCAGCGTTTTGGAAATACAACGCCTTTTTAGCCGGGAAAGAATACCTCTGGCTGGAAACGGAACGTATATATTGTTTTATATCCATGCTATGAATCAGTTAAAAGGATTGCTTTACGGGATCGTTTCTTCCTCTACTTTCGGTTTGATACCTCTGTTTGCACTTCCCACCCTTAAAGCGGGAGTGGGATTGGATTCGGTTATGTTTTACCGTTTCGGCTTATCTACACTGGCATTAGGGATATGGTTGCTGATACGGCGTCGGGATTTAAGGATCTCATTAAAAGAGTTCGGTGTTTTATTTGGATTGGGAGTTTTCTATGCTCTGACAGCTTTATTACTGACGACTTCTTATCTCTATATCCCCAGCGGAGTGGCTACGACGATACACTTTCTTTATCCGGTAGTGGTTACGGCCGTTATGATCCTGTTTTTTAAGGATAGGGTGTCGTTGCCTGTACTTGCGGCTTCGGTGCTGGCCATATCGGGCGTTTATTTATTGAGTTACGGAGAAGGAAGCGGAGCGATGAGCTTAAAAGGCTTATTGTTGGCGTTGGCTACAGTGGTTGCCTATGCTTTATATATCGTGGGAGTGAATAAATCGTGCGTGCACCGGATGGATGGCTTGAAAATGACGTTTTATGTGCTGTTGTCCTGCTCGATTGTTTTTGTCCTGAATTTATTGCTGAAAGGAGAAATTCCGGATGCTGTGCCTGATGTTGCGACCGGAGTTTGTTTATTGTTTCTGGCGTTAATTCCAACTTTAGTGTCGGATTTTACGTTGATCTTGTCGGTACAGCATGTTGGATCGACCACGACCGCCGTGTTAGGGTGTATGGAGCCTTTGACTGCGGTGGGGATGGGGGTACTGTTTTTACACGAAAGTTTCGGATTTGTACAGGTATGCGGGATGATCGTCATATTATTGGCTGTTTCTATCGTTGTACTTGCCAATAGTAAAGAGGGATTCGGGAAATTAGTGCCCTTGAAAGTCAGGAAAATAATACGGCATTGGTAAGAAAAAATAATTATAAAAAAGTGAGCTATGGTAAATTTAAGACGAATAACCTCGGCAGAGGATAAAGATTTTAAGAAGTTGGCGGAATTATATATCGAGGCTTTCCCGCCTGAAGAAAGGAGGGATATTTCCCAGCTGGAGCGGTTGTTAAAGTCCCAGTCCGAGATGTTTTACAATGCTGTCGAGTGCGACGGAAAGCTGGCGGGATTGTTTTCGTTTTGGAACTTCGGCGATTTCTGGTATCTCGAGCATCTGGCGGTGTATGCCGATATGAGAAACCATAAGATAGGCCAGCAGATACTTGATTTTGCCAAAGAGCATTTAACCGGAATCCGTTTACTGGAAGTGGAGCCCGACGATCATGAAATGGCTGTCCGGAGGATTAATTATTATCAAAGAAATGGTTATAAAATATTGGAAAAGGATTACGTACAACCTTCTTATGACGGTATGCGTTCCGCTTTGCCGTTGTGGATTATGGGAAATGAAGAGTATGATGATCCGGCCTTATTGCAAAAACACATTGAGATTATAAAAGAGAAAGTGTATTACGGGCCCCGGGGGGTAAAGGCCGGGAATGAAAAATAATAGGGTATATTTTAACATTGTAAAATTAAATATTGTAACATACCGGAAAGTAGAAAAATACCTGCTGTTTATCTGTTATCTTTACTACATATTAATTAGATAATCAGATATATGTTAATGAAAAAATTGAATATCGGAAATTTGTCTATTCCAGTTCCGATTATCCAGGGGGGAATGGGAGTTGGGATCTCCCTTTCCGGATTAGCCTCTGCAGTTGCCAATGAAGGCGGGGTGGGTGTGATTTCTGCTGCCGGATTGGGCGTATTATACAAAAATCTTTCGAAGAATTACCTTGAGGCCAGTATATTGGGGTTAAAAGAGGAATTACGTAAAGCTCGCGAAAAGACGAGAGGAGTAGTCGGTGTGAATATTATGGTTGCGTTGTCGAATTTTACCGATCTGGTGAAAACGGCGATCGCAGAGAAAGCAGATATTATTTTTGCAGGAGCAGGGATGCCCTTAAATTTGCCGTCTTTTTTACAGAAAGACAGTGTGACGAAATTGGTTCCCATCGTTTCTTCAGGACGTGCAGCCAAGCTGATCTGTGAGAAGTGGCAAGCTATTTATAATTACCTGCCGGATGCGCTGGTGGTCGAAGGGCCTAAAGCAGGGGGACATCTCGGTTTTAAGAACGAGCAGATCGATGATGAGCATTATAAGCTTGAAAATATTTTACCGGAGGTGTTGGGGGAAGTGAGGGAGATCGAAGCGAAATACGAGAAGAAAATCCCGGTAATCGTTGCCGGGGGGATCTATTCCGGTGACGATATTCGTAATTTTATGGAGATGGGAGCCGACGGGGTACAAATGGGAACTCGTTTTGTAACCACTACGGAATGCGATGCTTCGGATGTGTTTAAACAAACTTATATCGATGCCCATGAAGAGGATATCGAGATTATAAAAAGTCCGGTAGGGATGCCGGGGAGAGCTATTTTCAGCAATTTTATCCAGAAAATCAAGGAAGGGGCGAAACAGCCTAAGGTGTGTCCATTCCATTGCATTAAAACCTGCGACATTTCCAAAAGCCCGTATTGTATTATCACGGCTTTGTATAATGCTTTCAAGGGAAATATGGAAAACGGCTATGCTTTTGCAGGCGCCAATGCTTTTAAGGCAACCCGAATCATGTCTGTGAAAGAAACATTCCGTTCTTTATTAGAGGAATTTAACCGGAAATAATTATCGAATTTATCGGTTCGAACCCGGAAGACAATCCTGCAAATGCCTGGATTGCTTTCCGGGTTTTTTGTGAATATATGGTTATTATCGTTGAAAAATGGTTTTTAATTTTTTATCTTTGAAAAAGTCTTGTAAAAAATAAGTAAAATCAAAGAGAAGGGGAAAGGGGGAACAGCAGTCGCCGTGAAGTGGTGAATCGGATGCGGACAGAGCCTGTTGGGAGGGAGTGACGGAGTGTGTGGAGAGAAGATAATACCTAAGAATTTGGATTATGACAAATAAACATACCGATCGGGTGCAGGAACAAATGCCGGGTGCATGTACTATTCAGAGTGTGCAGGTAAGCTGTAAGCCGGAAGAAAATTATTTGGGTGAAAAGAGTTACCGCACGGTGTTTAATTTGCAGGAAGCGGAAACGCTTTTTGTAGATATAGAGTTATTGAACAAGCAGAGCGAAGAGAGCGACAGGAAAGTTTCCATCCATGTTTTACTTTATTGGTTCGATGGCGAAAAAGGGGTTTGTATTGCAGAGAAAACGGGTGTCATAGCATTTCATAAGGAGGACGGGCTTGTCCGTTATAGTGAGTTGATCGCGAGTAAAGATCTGAATGAATTTAAATTGCGGGAAGGTGTTTTCCGGGTGTTTGTCGAGGCCGGAGGTGCGCAAGGTTCGTCGGAAGACCTTTTTTTGATGGAAGGGCGTGACCGGGTGGACGAGTGTTGCCGGGTGCTGGATGCCGGAATAGACCGTTGTTGCGACGAGACACAGGCGGAAAATGAAGGTCGTATGCATTCATATCGGGTTTTGAGTAAGGCGGGCTTGAAAGATGTGCGGTTTTATATGCTGGCACAAAACCTTTTGCCTAAAGAGTGGGTGTATGAGTTCGTTATCCGGGTATTGTCGGAAAATGGAGATACCAAGTTACTGCGCCGTGTGGTTTCCGGGCAATATATGAAAACATCTTCCGGTAGCTGCATTTATTTTGTGGTGGATTTAAGCGGACAAAAGAGCGGATTTTGGACAGAGGGTAGCTATACGCTTATGGTTTCCGGATTCGACCAGCTTATGTTTTCCCTGCATTTTAGCATAGGGGATAAGGATGTGCCTTATCGTTTCGGGCAGGAAATTCAGGGAGCCGTTTCCCGGTCTCCGGAGAATGTGCCCGGAGAGTATTCTGCAGCAGGGAAAGATGCGGTTTTAGATAAGCTTTACCGTTTGGTGGGGTTGCGGAAAGTGAAGGAAGAGATTACCCGGATTGCCGATTATCTGGAATTTATCCGGTTAAGACAGGAAAATGGTTTTTCCAGCCGTTTCCCTGCTATGCACATGGTGTTTACAGGGCATCCGGGAACGGGGAAAAATACGGTGGCCGAAATGGTCGGAGAGTTGTTTTATGAGTTGGGGATGTTGCCGAATCCGGCTGTTTACCATTGTAGTCGTGAGCATTTGGTAAGAGAGGGAGCCACTTTGGAAGAACAGCTGGTCAGACAGGCTATTTCTACGAGTAAAGGAGGTGTTTTATTTATAGACCGGGCGGGCGATTTGTTTCGTCCCGAAGACCCGAATGACCGGGGAATTGTGGCTTTGAGTGTTTTGATAGGTATCCTTACTTCGGAAAATCCCAACGTCTTAGTTATTTTGGCGGATGAGGAGGACGAGGTTGAGGATATGTTTGCAGCTATTCCGGAATTGAAAAAGGTGTTTCCCAGGCAGTTATGCTTTGAGGATTACACGCCCGAAGAATTGATGGAAATCACCCAGGTTAAGTTGGAAAAGAGGCAATATCAGTTTACTCCGGCTGCTAAAGAGAAATTTTATAAAATATTGAGGGCGGCCTGTACGGCTAAAGAATTCGACTTTACCAACGGTAATTTTATCGATGAACGCCTTGAAGATGCCGAGTTGCGGATGTCGGAGAGGCTGATGAGCAACGGTAAGACCGATTACCGGCGTGACGATCTGATGCTTCTTACAGAAGAGGATATTGTGGAAGAGGAAGAAACGAATTTCGATGTTCCGCTTGAAAAGCTCAAAACGATGGTAGGGCTGGGGCAATTAAAACAAAGTTTGCTGCATCACCTGAACTATGTTTATTTTATCCGGGAGCGTCAGAAACACGGTTTTACCGATGTTATGCCTCCTCTGAATATGATTTTTAGCGGAAATCCCGGAACGGGAAAGCTGACTGTTGCAAAGATGATCGGGGAGATTTATCAGGCCATCGGAGTGCTGGAGAAACAGGAGGTGGTGGTGCAAAACGGGCGTAGCTTTGCCGCGGAGACGGGTTTGGCTCCGCAACAGGTGGTTGCCGCCTTACTGGAAGCGGCCCGGGGAGGTGTTCTGTATATTGAGGAAGCGGATGTGCTGCCGATCAACGAATACGGTTTGGCTGTGCTGGAATTGCTGCTTTCCGTGATGTCTGCCGAAACTTACGGAGATATGGTCGTGATTTTGGCCGGTTATCCCGATAAGATAGACAAGATGCTGGAAACCAATCCCACCTTGAAGGATTATTTCCCTTATCGCTTTCAGTTCAATGACTATACTCCCGAAGAGTTGTTGCAAATTGCGGTGGATAAGTTTAAGGAGAAGGAGTATGCGCTTCACCCGAAAGCTTTGGAGATGTTCCGGAATTTGATCGGGAAGATTTGTGATAAAAAAGACAAACGTTTCGGTAATGTGTTGCTGATCGATAAAATGGTGGAGGCTACGATTCGCCGGATGTCCGACAGGATTATGGAAGTCCGGCGGGAGAGGGAGCTTACCCGTCAGGAAATGACGACTATATTAGAAATCGATATTCCGGCGGAGTTACTTGAGAAATCCAGCTATGACCGGGATGTTTTTGATGAAGGCGGGATCGAAGCGGCTTTGAAAGACCTGGATCGTTTGGTTGGACAGGCGAAATTGAAAACGCAGATTCGCGATTTTGTGGAGCTTGCCCGGCATTACAGCCAGCAAGGTATCAAGTTGAGCACCCGTATGTCGCTGCAATGGTGCTTTACGGGAAATTCCGCTTTGGGTAAGGGAACGACCGCCCGTATTCTCGGACGTTTGTATAAAGCGATGGGGATCGTGGATAAAGGGCATGTATTGAATTTTAAAGTCGAAAAATTAATCGGGCTTATGGAGGATGAAGCGCAGCGCAGTATAGGCGAAGCCTTGCAAAAGTCGAAAGGAGGGATTTTTCTGTTCGATGAGGATTCCCCCAAATTGGTTGCTGCCGGAGGTTTCCGGGAAAGGGTACGGGCTATTTTGATGAATCAGCTGGCGATACGTCCCGGTTCGTATATTGTGATCTATGCCGAGCCTAAAGCTGTGACGCCCGGTTTCAACGGAGGTAGCGGCCAACTTTCTGAGATGGTGAATGTTGTGGATTTTGAAGATTATACGAAAGAGGAGTTGATGGTGATCTTGAAGCGGAGGCTGGAAAAAGAAAAGATGAAGATGACGACGGCTGCCCGGCAATATATGGCAACTTTTATCGAGAGGCTGGTGGCTACCGACGAGCGTAATCACGCCAGCTCGCGGCTGATGCGTATTGTTGCCGATTTATTGGTGCGGAATTGCCTGCAACGGGTGGCGAAGAGCCGCAAGATTGTGAATCCGGACGAAGTCGTTTCCGTACAAAAACAAGATGTTGCTATGTTTACCGAACCTTTTATTGCCGGGTTGGTAAATGAAAGGCGGCGTATCGGGTTTGTGTAAGGAAAGGATGAAACGATGGAAAGAAGGTTAATCGATAGAATAGGGATTTAGGGGTAAGTTCTCCATTCTTTTCCGGTAGCGATAAATTAAAAATCCGAAGAAAAACTTTTCAGGTCTTTTCTTCGGATTTTAATATGCACTGAATTCAGTTTTTAGATTTTGGTTTCTTTTAAGATCACGTCATGGGCTCCTCCTTCTACGATCGAGGTCGAAGACACTAAGGTGATTTTGGCCGTTTCCTGTAATTGCGGGATACTGGTCGATCCACAGCTACACATGGTAGCTTTGATCTTGCCTAAAGTTACGTTCAGGTTATCTTTCATCTTTCCTGCATAAGGCACATAGCTATCGACCCCTTCTTCAAATTTCAACGATTCTTTTCCACCCATATCGTAACGCTGCCAGTTTTGAGCACGGTTAGAGCCTTCTCCCCAATATTCTTTTACATAGGAATTTCCCATGCTCAGTTTTTTGGTGGGGCTTTCGTCGAAACGGGCGAAATAGCGTCCCATCATCAGGAAATCCGCTCCCATAGCCAGTGCCAGTACCATGTGGTAGTCGTGCACCAATCCGCCGTCGGAACAAATAGGGATGTAAATACCCGTTTTTTCAAAATATTCCTGACGTGCCTGGCAAACTTCGATCAGGGCTGTTGCCTGTCCGCGTCCTATCCCTTTCTGTTCACGGGTGATACAGATAGATCCGCCGCCTATTCCCACTTTTACAAAATCGGCTCCGGCTTCCACAAGATACATGAAACCTTCTTTGTCAACGACGTTTCCGCCGCCTACTTTCACTTCGTCTTTGTATTCTTCTTTGATCCAGCGGATCGCTTCGTTTTGCCATTCCGAAAAACCGTCGGATGAATCCACGCAAAGAATGTCTGCACCTGCATGGATCAATGCAGGAACACGTTCTTTGTAATCGCGGGTGTTGATTCCGGCCCCTACGATTAATTTTTTGTGACTATCCAGCAGTTCATTGGGGTTTTCCATGTGGTTGTCGTAGTCTTTGCGGAAGACGAAATATTGTAGTTTCTGGTTTTCATCGATAATCGGAAGGCAATTCAGCTTGTGGTCCCAAATAATGTTGTTCGCTTCACTTAAAGTGATTCCTAATTTTCCTACGATAAGACTATCGAACGGTGTCATAAATTCAGCGACCGGCCTGTCTAATGAATCGGTTTTTAAGCGATAGTCGCGGCTGGTAACCAATCCGAGTAATTTCCCGTTCGGGGTACCGTCGTCGGTGATAGCCACACTGGCATGCCCGGTTTGTTCTTTCAGCCGGACGATGTCTCTCAAGGTGCTGTCGGCACGGAGGTTTGAGTCACTCACCACGAAGCCTGCCTTGAACTTTTTCACTCTGCGTACCATTTCGGCCTGGCTTTCGATAGGCTGAGAGCCGAAGATAAACGATAAACCGCCGTTACGTGCCAAAGCAATCGCCAGCCCATCGTCGGATACAGCTTGCATGATTGCCGATACAAACGGGATGTTTAACTGTATTTTCGACGTTTCTCCTTTACGGTACTTAACGATAGGAGTTTTTAAAGAAACATTGTCCGGTGTACACTCTTTGGTGGTGAGCGACGGAATTAACAAATATTCTCCAAATGTGCGGGATACTTCTTTGATGTAATGAGCCATATTTCTGTGGATTTTTAAAAAATTGAGCGAAGTTACCCAATTTTGACTAAATTCCCAAAATGTCACGGATATTTTTACTCTCTTTCTATGATTATAGATGAAATATTGAATTTGTCCGTTGCGATATACCCTTATTTCCCACTTCCGTAGAAAAGATTTTGCCGGGGCTTTTGAAATTATTTCTTATTCAGAATTTGCTCTATGGCAGGGGTTATATCCTGATTTTTATGGATTTTAATCGGTTTTATTCCGGCAGCTTCGGCGCATTTCACATCTTTGGAACTATCGCCGATAAACCACGACCGGCATTTATCGACATGGAATTGCTCGATAGCGCGGTTCACCATATAAGGTGAAGGTTTCCGGCAGATACAGGTTTTTACGCTTTCGTGATGGGGGCAATAGTAGATTTTATCGATTTTCACGCCATTCCGTTCCAATTCCTCACACATGCGGGCGTGTACTTTTTTCACATCTTCATGCGTATATATGCCTTTGGCAATGCCTCCCTGGTTGGTGATGACAAATAGGAGATATCCGGCTTCTTTCAGTTTTTTCATCCCTTCGATCACCCCCGGATTGAATACAAAGTCCTCCGGTTTGTAGATATAGTAATGCCCTTCGTCGGAATTAATCGTCCCATCCCGATCGAAAAATACGGCTTTTTGTTTTTCCGGCACTTTGTATGTTTTCCGCCTTTTCATAAAATCTCCACTTTATACTTCAACAAATATACATTTTAATTTCATTAAATACTCCTGAAAGTAAGATTTAGAATGATAACTTTTCCTAAATTTTAAGAAGAGTTCAGGAATTGCCCGCAGAAACGGAGCGGATATAGTTTGTTTAAATTTTGAAGTTGTTGGGCCTGTCGTCGGATACCGTCAGTGCATGATTTTAAATACCAGTTCTTTCAGTAACTCCCCGTCAGAAATATTAGCGTTGCCTACACCTTTCGATTTCATATCGTATTCCCGGAGCAGGGAGATAACATTTGCACATTTTACAGCATTGTAAACCCTACTACCTTCAGTGTAGTCTTTCATGAAAAATGGGTGGACTCCTAAAAGTTTTGCCATTTCCTGAGCATTGGGTGTCGTTTTCTTTTGGTAATGGTAAGTCAGTAAGTTCAGAAAATATTTGAACAGGGCCGAAATGGTCAGTACCAGCGGATTGTTTTTAGGGTTGGCTTCGAAGTAGTTTACAATCCGGGTGGCTTTCAGATGGTCTTTCTGAATCAGGGCGGCCAATAATTCGAAACTATTGAAGTCTTTGCTGATGCCGGTATGCTCTTCCACGAGAGTTTCCTTTATCTCTCCTCCCTGGGGCAGGAGCAGCGCCAGTTTATCGATTTCGTTCGCAACCCGGCTTAAATCGGTGCCGAGGCTTTCTGCAAGCATATTTGCGGCTTTCAGAGAAATTGCGTAGGATTTTTCTTTACAATAGCCGATAATCCATTCCGGGATTTTGTTATCGTACAGTTTGGCCGATTCGAAATAAATGCAGTGAGGAGAGCTCCCCAATTTTTTAAATACTCCCTTCCGTTTATCCGGCTTTTTGTTTTTGTAGGCGAATAGCAGGACGGTGGATGGCTGAAAGTGGTCGATATAGGGCAGAAGGTTGTCGAAATCTTTGATATTTTGGGCTTCCCGTACAATTACCACCTGTCGTTCCGACATCATCGGAAAACGGCGTGCCGTATCGGTTACTGTGCTCATGGTAATGTCGTTACCATACAGCACCGTTTGATTGAAGGCCTTCTCTTCTTCTGTCAATACGGATTCTTCGATCATTGCCGTTATCCGGTCGATAAAGTAAGGCTCTTCCCCGCAAAGAAAATAAATGGGTTTGTATTTTTTTGCTTTTATATCTTTTCTGATTTCGTCAAATGTCATACCCTGTTGCTATTAGGAATAGGCGTATCGCTTTCCGTGGCAAAGGTAGTAAAATTCATAGAAATATTATTTCCCGCAAGCTAATATCTCGTCTAACGGTATTTGCTGGAAAACCATTTGTACCCGGTTACTTTCGTAAAATATGCCGATCGTATTTTCGTCGATGGAAATTAAGCGGAAATACTTTTCCGGTATATTCATGCCGGAGAAGCGAGGTATGTAACCGGTTCCGGAAAACTACCGTGTGAAGAAAGATGTTTTACCGGGAAATAAGGTCGTTTTTCGTATATCCCGAAGGTGATTCGTGAATACGAAGGGCTTTATCCGGGTAGAATCCGGGCGGCTGTAACAAGGGAGACAATAGTCGGCTTTACTCTTTTTTCAGGATTTTTTGCACGATAGCTTCAATCTCGGCATCTGCTCCGTAGGGATCGTAGTCGGCTTTGAGGTTATTGCCGAAAATCAGGGCGATAGATTGCCAAAAATAGGCATTGACCCCTCCCTTGTATTCCCGGATGTGCGAAAAAGAAGAGGCATTTGTTTCGCGATAGATCAGGCGTACCAGAATGCGTCCTTGTGTGACGCTTAGTTTCATCAGGGGAGCTTTGAAGGTTTTCATCAGTGAGGAGTATTCTTCTTTGATGATTTTTTTCTTTTCCGCTTCCCGTCTTCCCTTGGCAAGCCGTTTTTCAATTTCGTTGATTTTGGCTGCGGCTATTTGTGCGTAGGGATATACTTTGCGTACGTTGTATTCCAGGCGTGCCAGGCGCTGGTTGTATCTCCGGTAATGGGCCGGATTGCGGGTCTTTGCCTTTACAACCACTTCCGGCAGTTGCAGGCTGGGGATGGTATCGCCCTTATAGAGGATTGCGCGTACCAGAATCCCCTGTTCCTGAGCTTTCAGGGCGTACGCGCAAAATATAAAAACTATGAGGGTAATTATTCTCGGCATCCCAAAATAATTTGTTATTTTTGGCACGTAAAAATAAGAATAATTGTGGACGAACAATTTCAGGATTTATTTAAAATAAGGAGAAATCGTAAAAAAGTAGAGATCGGGAATATATTGATTGCCGAGCCTTTTCTTGAAGGGAAGTATTTTTCTCGTTCAGTTATCCTTATTGTCGAACACGATGACAAGGGAAGTATAGGCTTTGTGCTCAATAAGCCGATGATCTATTCGACTTCCGATTTGGTGACAGAGCTTTCCGGGATGGATTATCCGGTATATGTGGGAGGGCCTGTCGAGCAAAATCAGTTATATTATATCCATACCCATTCTGAACTGGAGGATACCTTGCATATTGCCAACGGCATTTACTGGGGAGGAGATTTTGCGCAATTGACCCAAATGCTGAAAGAGGGGAATATCCTGCCGGGAGAAGTCCGCTTCTTTTCCGGTTACAGCGGTTGGGAAGCAGGGCAGTTAAACCGGGAATTGGAAGAAAATACGTGGATGGTAGGGGATATAAGCTGTCAGGATGTTTTTGAGCTTCCGAACGAACAGATTTGGGAAAAGTCGATGAGTGAACTTGGGGGAAGATACCGTATATGGGCGAATTTCCCCAAAGATCCTATCATGAATTAAAAGGAGGGGACGAGAAATTCAGGAATAATAGCAGGCCGTTCTATCGCTGTCCTGAAAAGGAGAGAGGAAAGTCCGGGCAACAAAGGGTATCGTGCTTCCTAACGGGAAGATGCTTGCGAAGGTATAGTAGCGTAACAGAAAATAACCGTTTCAGAGGAATTTTATTCGTTTGAAATAAGGGTGAAAAGGTGGGGTAAGAGCCCACCGGTGCTGCGGGTGACCGTGGCAGCCGTACGCCTCACGAGTTGCAAGACCATGTACACCGGCGCTGTTGGTTGGCCCGACCAATGCCGGGGGGTAGGTCGCTTGAGCTGCAAAGTGATTTGCAGATTAGATAAATGATAGAAACCGCAAGGTACAGAACCCGGCTTACAGGCCTGCTATTTTTTATTTGAAATTTAGAGTGTGTGAAATAACAGAGAGGAAAATAATTACAATGAAATCGATACGGGAAATATATAATATCGGATATGGTCCGTCGTCCAGTCATACCATGGGACCGAGCCGTGCTGCGGTGTATTTCAGGGATAAGAATCCGGATGCGGAGAAATACCGGATCACTCTTTACGGAAGCCTGGCTCTGACCGGAAAGGGACACGGAACCGATTCGGCTATTCACAAAATCATTAACCGTCCGGAAGATACGGAGATCGTATGGAGGCCGGACGTAACGCTCGAAAGGCACCCGAACGGGATGTTGTTCGAGGCATTGACGGGCGAAGCCGTGACCGACCGTTGGGAGGTATATAGTGTAGGGGGTGGAGCTTTGTGGGATGAGTTGGGGACATTCGACGGAGGCGATCTTTATCCGAAAACGACCATGGCCGAAATCATGAAATGGTGTTTGGATGAAGGGTGTACTTTCGTGGATTATGTGGAACAGCACGAAGGACCTGAAATCTTTGATTATCTGGCCGAGGTTTGGGAACAAATGCAGCGTACGGTGGAGAAGGGCTTGATTACGGAAGGGGTTTTGCCCGGCGCTTTGAAATTAGCCCGGAAAGCCAGTTCCTATAATATCAAGGCTATGCAGTCGAGCGGATCGTCGCAGCCTATGGGAATGTTGTTTGCCGCAGCTTTGGCAACTTCGGAAGAAAACGCTGCGGGTGGATTGGTCACTACTGCTCCCACCTGTGGGGCTTCGGGGGTTGTGCCGGCTATCATGTATTTCTTGAAACACGATCAGAATATGCCTGATTACCGGATCATAAGAGGATTGGCAACGGCCGGACTGATCGGTAATATCGTAAAGAGCAACGGTTCTATTTCCGGAGCCGAAGTGGGATGTCAGGGCGAGTTAGGTACGGCTTGTGCTATGGCTGCCGGAGCCGCTACCCAGATTTGGGGAGGAACTCCCCGGCAGATAGAGTATGCGGCGGAGATGGGATTCGAGCATAATTTGGGACTGACCTGCGATCCGGTTATGGGATATGTACAGATTCCGTGTATCGAAAGAAATGCTTTTGTGGCTCAGAAAGCCAGGGAATGTGCTTTATATGCCTTGTTTTCCGACGGCAGGCACATGGTGTCGTTCGACGATGTCGTGAAGACTATGGTAGAGACGGGATTGGATATGCAGGCAAAATACCGGGAAACCAGCCTGGGAGGGTTAGCCTGCGTATGTTTGAAGAAATTGAATCACGGAGGCGAAAAAAATATGTAATTGAATTACGCAACTAAAAAACGGAAGCCGACGTTAATGTTATAAGATTTTAATGTTGAATCAAAAATTGACGGGATGGATAGGATAAAACTAAAAGTTTTAGGACTGTCATATAGTATGTCGCAGGCAGGTGCTTATGCCTTGATTTTGGCCGATGAGCAGGATTTGCACCGGATTCCTATTGTGATCGGAATGCCTGAAGCCCAGTCGATCGCTATACAATTAGAAAAATTACAGACACAACGGCCTTTAACCCACGATCTGATAAAGACATTGGCGGATGCGCTGAAAACTAATTTGAAGGAGGTTTTTATTTATCGTTTGAATGCAGGTATTTTTTATTCTGAGTTGCTTTTTGAAACGGATATGAACCTTATAAAGATCGATTCCCGGACTTCCGACGCGATAGCTCTCGCGCTACGTTATGATTGCCCGATATACACGACTTCTGAAATTATTGCAAAAGCAGGGATCTTAGTGAATCACGAGGATATTCCGGCGAAAGAGGAGATGCCACCTGCTTCGCTGCTGGATGCCGAAGAGGTGGCAGGGGAGTATTCCGTGCAGGAATTGACCCGGCTACTGAATGAAGCGGTTCAGAATGAGGAGTATGAGAAAGCTTCGAGATTTCGGGATATGCTGAAAGAGCGAAATAAATCGTAAGCCGGAGGGCGTGCTTGTTTTCAGTTTTTTAATAAATTTGTATTTTATAGAATATTTAAAAATATCGATTAGTTATGAACAGTATTCAATTTGATTACAGTAAAATTTGTAATTTTATTAGTAAAGAGGAGATCAGTGCGTTGTATCCTCAAGCTCACGAAGCGTTGAAGAGCCTGAAAAACGGAACCAGCAAAGGAAGCGATTTTTTAGGCTGGCTGGACCTTCCCGCGAACATCACTCCTGAGCATCTTGAGGATATAGAAAAGACCGCTGCCGACCTGAGAGCACGTACACAGGTGCTGGTGGTGATCGGTATCGGCGGTTCGTATCTGGGAGCACGCGCTGTTATCGAAGCTCTTTCGAATAGTTTTCATAATTACGATAAAGCCGCCATGAAGGTGATCTTTGCCGGACATAATATCGGAGAGGATTATTACCATGAGTTGATGGCCTATTTGGAAGATAAGGAGTTTAGTCTTTGCGTTATATCGAAGTCGGGAACGACAACCGAGCCTGCCATTGCTTTCCGTTTGTTGAAAGATTTGCTGGAACAAAAAGTGGGTAAGGCAGAAGCAGGAAAACGTATCGTAGCGATTACCGACGCTTCGAAGGGAGCTTTGCGTACTTTAGCCGACCGGGAAGGGTATAAAACTTTTATCATCCCCGATAATGTAGGAGGGCGTTTTTCCGTGCTCACTCCGGTGGGATTATTGCCTATTGCGGTGGCGGGTTTCGACGTTAAAGAACTGGTGAAAGGAGCCGTGGAAATGCGCGCTGCCTGCATCGATAACGAAAAGAGTATTGCCGTGGAATATGCCGTTGCCCGTACAGCCCTTTACCGAAAGGGTTTTGCCGTTGAATTGCTGGCGAATTTCAACCCCAAACTACATTATATCACCGAGTGGTGGAAACAGTTGTACGGGGAAAGCGAAGGTAAGGAACATAAGGGAATTTTTCCTGCCGGAGTGGATTTCACAACGGATTTACATTCTATGGGACAATATATTCAGGAAGGGGTGAGGATGTTGATGGAAACCGTGATCTCGGTGGAAAAATCGGATTATAAGGTGGCTATCCCTTCGGATGAAGCCAATCTCGATAAGTTGAATTTTTTGGCCGGCAAGCGAGTGGATGAAGTGAATAAAATGGCAGAGCTGGGAACGCAGATCGCCCATGTAGATGGCGGAGTGCCCAATATGCACATCACGATGCCTGCCCTGAACGCCCTTTATATCGGACAATTGTTCTATTTCTTTGAATTGGCTTGCGGTATTTCCGGTAATTTGCTGGGGGTAAACCCATTCGACCAGCCGGGAGTAGAGGCATATAAAAACAATATGTTCGCCCTGCTTGAAAAACCGGGGTATGAAGAAGCCACCAAAGCTATCAAGGCGAAATTGTAAAAAATGCAGTTTATATTTTTACCGGAGGCGGACAGCCTCCGGTTTTTTATTTTACCGTGGAGGCGGGGATTTTCAATTTTGCTCCGGCCTGAACGTCTTCCGCCGAGGGGATAATCACCACGATCGTCCCTTTGCGTATGACTTCGACCAATTTTTTCAGATCGGAATTGAACATGCGGACACAGCCATTGGACACTCGTTTCGAAATAGATCCCGGAGCATTGGTGCCGTGTATTCCGATCCCATAATAACCCGGAGTTTCCAGCCGGATAAACCAGGGACCGTATACCCCTTTCACCAGCCGTCCGTCAGGGGTGCCGTAGCGCCATTCGCTGGCATCCAAAATTTGTGATACTTTGAACACTCCTTCCGGGGTACGCTGGTCGCCGATTTGGGCTTTATCGCCTTTGTTCTTTCCGCAGGCTATCGGATAATGGCCTATGCGTTTGCCTTCGTAGTCGAATACATATAATTTCATTTCCTGTTTGGATACCAATACAAATGTGCTTTGTGGAATTTCTTGCGGGATACTTTTTTTCTGTGGGAGGCGCTTTTGTGAGAAACCGGTGGAGAGTGCCAGCAAAAAAAGGAATGTAAGGAGTAGTTTCATGTTTTTCAAAATAGGATTATATACGATGTGTATGTTTACGTAAATTTCTGCCGTGCTGTTTGGTTTTTTATTTTTAACTTTGCCGTTCGGAACGAGAATTGAAAATTATGAAGACGATTGCAATATTATGCGGAGGGGGACCGGCTCCGGGAATCAATACGGTCGTGGCAACGGTAACGAAAGTGTTTTTACGGGCGGGTTACCGGGTGTTGGGCGTGCATGAAGGCTATAAGGGATTGTTTACCGAAAATCCAGAGATCGAAGTATTGACCTGGGCGAAGGCCGATCAAATTTATAGCCGGGGTGGCTCTGCTATTAAAATGAGCCGTTTTAAGCCTAAAGACGAGGATTTCAATACCCGCCTGTTTGTGAAGGAGGGGATTGAATTGTTGGTGACGGTGGGAGGCGACGATACGGCATCGACGGCTAACCGGCTGACGAAATTTCTGGCCGACCGGAATATCCGGGTTCGCAATATCCATGTCCCCAAAACCATCGATAACGATCTGCCTTTGCCGGAAGGAGTCCCTACTTTCGGGTTTACGTCCGCTAAAGAAATGGGCGTGAATATCGGTAAAGTAATTAAGGCGGAAGCGGCTACAACCCAAAACTGGTACCTGCTGATGTCTATGGGGCGTGAGGCCGGGCATTTGGCTTTTGAAATCGGAAAAGGTATCCATGCGGATATGATTGTGATTCCGGAAATGTTCCAACACACTCAAATCACGGTGGATAAAGTGATCCGGCTGATCGTTTCCGCTATGGTAAAAAGACGGATAATGGGAGAGAAACCGGGGGTTTCCGTCATTAGCGAGGGGATATTCCATTACCTGAAAGACGAAGATATCGCTTCTTCGGGAATTGTATTCGATTACGATGCCCACGGACATCCTGAATTGAGCGAAATCAGTAAAGCTCATATTCTTAATAAGATTTTGCGTAACCGTTTGAAAGCATTGGGACTGAATATTATTTGCCGGCCTGTCGAGGTGGGCTATTCGCTGCGTTGCGTCGATCCTTCTGCTTTCGATCTGACCTATTGCACTTCTTTAGGCATAGGGGTGAAGAAATTATACGATGACGGATGCACAGGGTGTATGGTGGCGATGAATCTCGAGGAAGAGATCATTCCTGTGTTCCTGAAAGATGTCGAGGATGAAAACGGGAAAATTCGCCCGCGCCTGGTGAATATGGAAAGGGAAGTGGTTAAAAAGACTTTTCAGGAGAATGTTTCTTATCTGACGGCTGCCGACCGGGAAGCGGCTGCGGCTTATTTGCCGGATCCCCGGGAGTTTGAATTCGATTGTATTTTAGGCAACCGGTAAAAGAGTATAGAAAGCCGTTAAAAAATAAACGATCCTCCTTTCGGGGGATCGTTTGTGTTATCGCTTTTGATCATTTTAGAATACGGGCAATTGGTAAACAAAGCCTAATTCTATGCGTTGAGGGCTATTGTTCATGGCTCCCCATTCTCTGGCGCGTTCGGTGTATTTATAGGAGCGTCCCAGATAGTTCAGGAAAAAGTGCAGATTTTCTTCCATGGGATAATATTCGATCCCGGCAAAATATCCCCAGGAAGTCCGGTAATTCCCTTTCTCGAATACCTGATTGTTTTTCTGGATGTTGGCGGTTTCGTACATTCCTTTTATAAAGACATTCCATTTGGGGAGGAATCTGTAATTCAGGTGAAGCACTAACGACAGATAACAGGCATCTAAAGCCCTTACCGGGATATCGTCGGTAGAGGCAATCGTGGAGACGATCCCTGTACGGTCGATGTCTTCCGTCGAATACATAAAATCGAAGAAACCGGAGAATTTATGTAGATTCAGTTCCGTACCTAAAGCATAGTAATACCAGTTTTTCTTTTTAGCTTCATGGAATATAGAAGCCGACCAGCGGGTTTTCAAAAGGTCTTCCCAGAAATTTCCATTCCAGTTCAGCACATATCCCAGCGGGGCTTTCGTCATTTCCACTCCTTCGGGAACAACCTGATAGAGGTTACGGAAAGAACCGTTCCGGGAGTTCAGCACCTGAAAGCGGAATTCATGTTGTGGGCTTACCCAATAAGACACATCGAGCCCTGTCATAAAGTTGTTCATATAATCGATCAGGTCGCAATATTGATATACTTCGATAGGGTTCAGGTCGAATTCAAACCCTCCGAATGCCGTGCTTTGTTTTCCCAGAAAAAGAGAGAGTTTGTCGTTCAGGCGATACCCTACGGCGGCATAATCGATGGAGGCGGGCATATTGTCCAGTTCCAAAGGGGAGGAACTGCGGTTTAGCCGCTGGCGGTATCGGTAATAAATCCGGTCTGTGATATTGCCTTTCATTTCAATGCGTAGCTGATCCATACGGAAAGATGCTTCGTTAAAGTCGTTTCCGTTTATATACAGGTTAAAACTACCCTGCATGTTTAGATACAAGTTAAACCAGTCGATCTTTTTTTCCAGATTTGTCACTCTTTCAAACATAGACTTTTCGTTCGTTGCAGAACTTTGAAAGTCCATGTGCTGAGCAAAAAGGGGTGTAACGGCAAAGGCTGTCAATCCCACAAGTAATAATCTTCTTTTCATTGTCGTTTTGTTTTTGTTCTGGTTATTCATGACCCCGCCAGATCGCATCCGGTCAATATTTATTGAAATAAGTTTGGATTGTCCGCCAGTCTGTGGTTTTAGTCAGGGCGAGCATAAGCAGAATACGGGCTTTTTGCGGATTTAATTCCTGGGAAGCAACGAAGCCGTATTTGCTGTCGTCCACTTCGGCGTCTAATGTGGTGGGACCTGTCGGGACACGGCTGGAACGTACCACCGATATGCCTTTTTGCCGTGCAGCCGCCAATTTGGAGAACAGGTTTTTGTGGATGTTTCCGTTTCCGACTCCTGCATGGATGATTCCTTTATAACCGCTGTTTATCAATGCGTCCAAAGCTTCCGGTTCCACGTTGGAATAACTGTAAATGATCCCTACTTTCGGTAGGGCGGTCATGTTGGTTACATCGAATTCCGATTGGGTGGTGTGGAGTTTCAGTGTGGTTTGATTGTAGTGCACTTTTCCGTTGAACACATATCCTAAAGCGCCTGAATTCGGAGCCTGGAAGGTTTGTACGTCGATCGTGTTCATTTTCGCTACGGCATGTGCTCCCAAAATCAGTCCGTTCATAACGACGGTGACGCCTTTGCCTTTCGATTTGGGGGCGGAGGCCGTGACAACGGCATTGTAAAGATTCAGCGGGCCGTCGGCGCTCAAGGAAGTGGCGGCACGCATGGCTCCCACCAATACGACCGGTTTATCGCTTTTTACCGTTAAATTCAGGAAGTAGGCCGTTTCTTCCATGGTATCCGTCCCGTGAGTGATGACAACGCCGTCCACATCGCTTCGCTGTAGCAGGATGTTGAGGTGATTTGCCAGTTTCAGCCACACTTCGTCGGACATATCCTGGGAACCGATTTTCACGATTTGTTCTCCTGTTACGTTCGCAATCTCTTTAATTTCAGGTACGGCGGAAATCAGGTCGCTGATCGCTACTTGTCCGGCGGTGTAATTGCTTCCGGTGGTGGTAGAGCCTGTTCCCGCGATCGTCCCTCCGGTGGCTAAGATATGGATATTAGGTAGCTTTTGTGCCATTGCGCTCATCAGAGAGAACACGAACAGCAGGGTTAATAAAGTGATTTGTTTCAACGTTTTCATAGTTATAAATTTTAGGTTTTATATTAGTTGTGTGGTTTATGGATTCTGTTATTCTTGAGTTAAAATATAAGTTTGGCAAGTAGTATCCCTGAGCCGACAGAACCTATGGTGGCAATGAGCCCCGGTAGCATAAAAGAATGGTTGAGTACATATTTTCCGATGCGGGTAGTTCCGGTACGGTCGAAATTGATCGCTGCGACAACGGTAGGATAGTTCGGGATGAAAAAATAACCGTTTACAGCCGGAAACATGGCAATAAGCAGGTAAGGAGAGATGCCCAGTGCAATGCCTAAAGGCATGAATGCCCTGACTGTGGCGGCTTGGCTATACAGTAATATCGACATAATGAAAAGAGCGATGCCGAACAACCAGGGCATCTGGGTCACAATCCCCTCTATGGAATCTTTTAAGGCTGTCATATTGCCTTGTAGAAAAGTGTCGCCCATCCAGGCGATACCGAAAATGGCAACTACGGCCTGCATGCCTGCCGAAAATACGCTTCCCTGGGCTGCTTTCAGTCCGTTGGCCCTTGTTATCAGTAAAATCAGGGCTGCTGCCGAGAGCATCAGAATTTCGATAATAGCCGACATTTCCACTGTAACCAGATTCCCGTCGATCAGGTGGGAAGGACGGAGATTGTCGAACGATCCGAAAATCACAATGAAGACGGTAGCGACGATGAAGATGATCACCGACCATAAGGCTTTTCTTTTGTTGGCAACGTCTTTCAATTCGTAATGATCGTTTCCGAGTAATCCTTCTTTTACCCTGCGCTGATATTCGGGGTCTTCCGTCAGTTCTTTGCCTACTCTTAAAGAATAGAGGGCTCCCAGTAATACCCCGATCAATGTGGCCGGAATCGTAATCATCAGGATATCCGGCAGGGAAATATCATAGCCGCCCAATAAACCCAATAAGGCGACAGTTGCCGCAGAGATCGGACTTGCCGTTATGGCTTGTTGGGAAGCTATAACGGCTATTCCCAGCGGGCGTTCCGGACGTATCTTGGTTTCTCTGGCGACTTCGGCAATTACCGGAAGTACGGAATAAGCGACATGGCCTGTCCCGGCAACAAAAGTGAAAAGATAGGTCACTAACGGACTTAACAGGGTGATTTGTGACGGTTTTTTTCGTAATAACCGTTCGGCTGCTTTTACCATTAAATCCAATCCTCCGGCAGCCTGCATACAAGCTGCCGCAGTGATAACGGCGACGATCATTAGCATCACATCGATGGGAGGGGCGGTAGGTTGCAGTCCGAATACAAAGGTCAGGATACCTAAACCGATGCCTCCCATCACTCCCAGCCCGATCCCTCCGATCCGGGCCCCTATGATAATTGCCGTCAAAACGAAAGCAAGTTGTAATAGCATAAGAATCACTTTTGGTTTGTAGAATTGTACCCCAAAAACTTAAAAATGTTTCATTTAGTATCACATATAATTATTTTTCTTGTGTTTATTGAAAAATTTTTAGATATTCGCATGTCTTAAAAACAGGAGAATATTTATTATAATTAAAAACAGCTAAGGATGAGAACTTTAAAAAAATTATTATTTGCGTCTGCTTTGTTGATGTTGGGAATGAGTTCGTGTACAAAAATTCCAGACCCGGAATTTACTTTAACGATGCAATATCCTTACGTTAATCAGTATTCACAGACTTCATTTGCACCTTATTTCTATGTACAACCTGTTTATTTCGCTAATTACGTCATTAAAACTGCAAAGGCTACGAACGGGATGAAAACTTATACCCTGAGCAATATAGGGTATGGGGTACAGACCACCGAAGGGCAAACCGATTCGGAACTTCCGTCAGGAACTTATACCATCACGGCAACCAGTACGGGAGGGGATATAAATACCATTTCTACGACTTTTAATCTGAATTCGAATCAGATCATGGGAGAGCTGGTGGTGGATAGTTTGATTTATTCGGCCAAAGACAATCTGATCAAGGCCGGATGGCAGCCTGTGGAGAATGCAACGGCTTATTGCCTTGCCATGACTCCGGTGTTGACCGATGAGGAGGGAAATGATATTCTGATCGAACCTCAGACTCAGTTTATCTATTGGAATGAAAGCAATAAAAAGGCGACTTTCGGTACTTATCGTGGAGATGAATCCATGAGAGGGAATAAGTACAAAATTGCGGTTGCAGCATTTAGCGGGACTACCCGTCCTAATGTTGTGATTCTCAGGGATAACCATACAGCCCGGATTATTACCTGGGGAACAGAGGAGTCCGGGGATTGAGCAAGGGAAGGGTTAAGGCCTGTTTCGTTATAAAGGCGGGGATTTATTTCCCGCCTTTTTTGTTGTAAAAAAGTTTAGATAAAAAGAAACTATTTTATCTACATTTACGTCTAAAGAATTAGACTGAAATATTAAGAGTATATGGAGTGGCAAAGCGATCTGATACGTCGTTTTCAGTGGTCGGCTCCGATTGTAAATCGGGAAGCCAAAGAAGTGGTGGCCGGAAAAATCAGCAAAAGAGCAAAGAACGGTGATGTAATCGGTGCAGGATCGGGTTCTACCGTTTATCTGGCTTTACTGGCATTGGCTGAAAAGATTCGGAACGAAAATCTGCATATCACGGTGATCCCGGCTTCTATGGAAAGTGCTGCCGTGTGTTCGCAACTGAACATTCCGCAAACCACACTTTGGAACAGCAGGCCCGATTGGACGATGGACGGGGCGGATGAAATAGACCCTGCAGGTAATTTATTGAAAGGACGGGGCGGAGCTATGTTTAAAGAAAAATTATTGATACGTAGTAGTTCCCTGGTTTATATACTGGCAGATGAAACGAAATTCGTGCGGCGGCTGGGTGAAAAGTTCCCGGTTCCGGTTGAAGTTTTTCCCGGAGCTCTGACTTATGTGGAAGAGCAGCTGAGAAGATTGGGGGCGGCGCGTTTAGAGTTGCGCCCCGCGCAAGGAAAAGACGGGCCTGTGATTTCAGAAAACGGGAATTTGATTTTAGACGCCTGGTTTCATTCCATCGACTGTGATTTAGAACGTAAAATTAAGGAAATAACAGGAGTATTTGAAAGTGGGCTTTTCATTGATTATCGTGTGCAAATATTAACAACAGAAAAAGAATGAATTTCTGCGATGTTATTTTTTGATTAGTATGTTATCATAATATTGACAGAATTTAAAGTAAAATATTATATATTCTCATAATATATAATATATTTATAAAATTATCATAAGTTTGTTTGGTGATTTACTATCTTTGCATCGAATCAAAGAGGGTTCTATATTAGTATTTAGCGTTAGGTTTTATTCTTAAATAACGAAACTACCACTATTTAAAGAGACAATAGGAATAAAACGGCGAGATATCCAGATTATGTGGAAAGGTTTGTCGTGTCTTGTTCTCATAGGTAATGGATAGTTCTGTTATTTAAAACGGCCGGATGTTTGATTCTGTGAATCAGGTTGAAAGCCGCTAATAACAATGCCCAATATGAGTAATAAGGTGGGAGATTTTTTTGTAAGTTTCTTTTGTAAAAAACGTATCGCCGGGCAAATTTATTTGAACGTGAACGTTTTGTCGGGAAGTGAACTTTGCTTTAGGATCGAGGCCGCACAAGCAACCGTGGAATGGGGAGATGGAACAATTTCCCAGAAGAGTAATTTAATAGAGCCTTTTTCGCACAAGTATGAAAAAACAGGAGTGTATCGGTTACAGGTGAAGGGAACGAATATCACCGATATAGATATACCCCGTAGTAATGTGGTTGCCCTTGATGTTTCGCAATGCCCGACATTAGAGTTTATCGACTGTTCCGATAATCAGATCACGGAGCTGGATTTGCGTAATTGCAGAGGGCTTTATGAGGTGTATTGTGCCAAGAACCGTATCCGGGAATTGAAACTATCGAAATACAGGAAGTTATTTTACTTGTCGTGCTCCTGCAATGAATTAACGGCTTTGGATTTAAGCGGTTGCAGAAAATTAGTCACTTTTCGTTGTAGAAAAAATCATTTGTCGGAATTGGATTTCAGGAAATGCCGCAGGTTGGTGTCGATCAATGTGGAACAAAACGATTTTACCTATCGGGGAACGATGAACCTTGTAGCTTCGCTGGTGAAGCGTTCCCGTTACGATACCGGCTTTATCGTATTGCAGCACGATAGCGGGGAACAGGAAATTCAACGGAAGGAATTAACGAATTTGATCGCAGGAAGAGGGTGGTGTGAAATTTAGGCGGGTATTTTTATAATATCTCAATGTTATTCGTAATTTTGGGCGCTGCAACAAGTGGGAATATGATTATAAAATTGAGATGTGCAAGATATGTTTTCGTGGTGTTACTGGTAGGATTTATCATTTTTCCCTTATCGGCACAGGATTTGCAGTATTCCCAGTTTTTCGCGAATCAATTGGATTTGAATCCGGCTTTTGCAGGTTCGCAATATTACCACCGAATTATCGTTAATTACCGGAATCAATGGCCTGAATTGGGGCAACCCTATGTTACCTATTCCGTATCCTATGACCGTCATTTGGGAAAGACCGGGAGCGGCATCGGGTTTCAGGTGGAGCAGGACCGTCAGGGACGCGGAGCATTGAAAACCACCACCGTAACGGGAGTTTACTCTTATTTGGTACGAATCCGCAGGGATGCCGGGATACGTTTGGCGCTGGGGGCTTCCATGATACAGAATTACGTGGATTTGTCGGAATTGAATTTTCCGGATATGATCGATCCGATTTATGGTTCTGTTTATCCTCACGATGCTTCAGAAGATCCTGCTGTGAGACGGAAATTTGCCGCCGATTTTTCTTTTGGGACGATGGCTTTTTTCGATAAATACCATTTTGGTGTGTCGTTGCAGCATTTGGCACAGCCTTCGCTCGCATTTTCGGACGACGCCCGCTTACCGATGAAATACACTGCGCATTTTGGTGCAGAGTTTCCTGTCACTCATTATGGTTTGCGTCCTGTTTATTACACCGTCAATCCGTTGTTTATGTTCCAAAAGCAGGATAAGCATGTCCAAATGAATTACGGTGTTTTTTTCAACCGGAACGATTTAGTGGCCGGAGCCTGGTTCAGACAGAATTTCGATCGTCCTCTGAATGCGATGATCTTTATGATAGGATACGATACGAAAATTTTTCGCATAGCTTATAGTTTCGATTGGACTTTATCGAAGTTGAGCAATGCCGGAAACGGTTCCCATGAGGTTTCTTTGATCTTTTTAATGGGTGAGAGAGAGCACCGGGGAGAACGCCGCCGGATGAAACCTATACCCTGCCCGAAATTTTTCCGTAAGAACGATGGACAGGTGAACGGTTTTTAACCTGATTTTCGGATTTGTTCTATAACGAATTACCTTTTTATTTTTGCCTGTTTTTTGTTTCCCGGTGAGAAGGCGGGAATATATTATATGTGCATTATTCATGTTATTTTCCGGATATTGCTTTTTCATTATAAAAATACCGGGATTCTATTGTAATAGAATCCCGGTGTTTTATACGGAAACGATTTTAAAAAGTCCTGTCATTCCCAATAAGCAACGTGGCTTTTGCCGGAGCCGGATTATTTTTTCAGCATGTTGCAAATTTCATTGTAAACGAATTCTCCGGTGAAACCGAACTTTTCATCGAGCACAGTGGCAGGAGCGGAATAACCGAAGTGATTTACTCCGTGTATTTTTCCGTTTGTGCCGACCAATCCTTCGAGAGCTACCGATAATCCTGCCGTAAGGCCGAATTTCGGCAATGAGGCCGGGATAATTTCTTCTTGGTAGGCCAGGGACTGAGTACGGAAAAGTCCTTCGGATATGACCGAAACAACCTGTGAAGAGATGCCTTTTCTTTCTTTCAATAAATGGGCGGCATCGATCAGGGTGGAAACTTCCGATCCGGAAGCAATCAGGACGATCTCCGGTGTTTCGCTATTTTTCAAGGCGATGTAAGCGCCTTTTTCTGCTTTCAGTGCCTGTTCGTAGCTGCCGTCCGGCAGGTTATTGATATTTTGCCGTGAAAGGATCAGGGCAGTAGGAGTGGAGGTGTTGCCCATTGCCATTTTCCAGGCTACCGACGTTTCGTTGGCATCGGCGGGACGGAGTGCCAGCAGACTCATGTGCCCCGAATGGTTCTGTAATTTTTCCATCAGGCGCAACTGGGCTTCCTGTTCGATAGGCTGGTGGGTCGGCCCGTCTTCACCTACCCGGAAAGCATCGTGGCTCCAAATATATTTTACAGGCACTTCCATTAAAGCCGATAAACGGAAAGCGGGTTTCATATAATCGGAAAATACGAAGAAAGTTGCACAGGCTACATGTATTCCTTTATGCAGGGCGATACCGTTGCAGATGGCTGCCATCGTCAATTCGGAAACACCTGCCTGAAAGAATTTTCCGCTAAAATCTCCCTTTACCAGATTACGAGCTCCACCTTTGATAAAGCCGTCGGTTTTATCGGAATTGGAAAGGTCGGCTGAACTGACAATCATATTATCCACTTGTTGTGCCAAAACTTCCAGTACATTTGCGGAAGCGGCACGGGTTGCGATGTTGGCCTTGTGTTGTATCGCCTTATAATCGATAGCAGGAACTGCACCCGACATATATTGACGGAACTTAGCCGCCAATTCCGGATTGGCTTGTTCCCAGGCCGCTTGTTCTGCCTTTTTCTTTTGAGCGTAGGCTCTTTTCTGTTCCAGCACTTTAGCGTAATATTCCTGTACGTCCGGGAATATGCTGAAAGGATTCTTCGGATCGCCACCTAAATGTTCGATGGTTTTTTCAATGGAGGCTCCGGCTGCGCTTAAAGGCTGCCCGTGGGTGGATACCTTATTGGAAAAATCTTCGTTGCCGGGCCCCATAGCGCCTTTACCCATCAGAGTACGGCCGATAATCAGCGTGGGGCGTTCCGTTTCGGCATGTGCCGCTTTCAGGGCATTCCGGATTTCGTCGGCATTGTTTCCGTCGATCGTGAGTACATGCCAGCCCCAGGCTTCGTATTTCTTTGCTGTATCCTCATGGGTCACTTCTTCCACTTTCGTGGAAAGCTGGATATTGTTCGAGTCATAGAACATGATCAGATTAGACAGTCCGAGAGTTCCTGCAATACGTCCCGCACCCTGGGAGATTTCTTCCTGAATCCCTCCGTCCGAAATGAATGCATAGGTTTTGTGTGCCATCCATTCCCCGAAACGGGCTACCAGAAAACGTTCTGCAATAGCAGCGCCGACGGCCATGGTGTGACCTTGTCCCAGCGGACCGGAAGTATTTTCCACTCCTCGTTTTACATCTACTTCCGGATGACCGGGGGTTACACTGCCCCATTGGCGGAAGTTCTCAAGGTCTTGCATCGAGTATTTTCCCAGCAAACTGAGTACAGAATATAACATCGGCGACATGTGTCCCGGATCGAGGAAAAATCGGTCACGGTTTACCCACGTCATATCGTCGGGATCGAAGTTTAAAAACTCTGAATACAATACGTTGATATAATCGGCTCCGCCCATGGCTCCGCCCGGGTGTCCCGATTTTGCTTTTTCAACCATTGAAGCTGCAAGGATTCGGATATTGTCCGCTGCTCTGTTTTGGATTTGGTCCATCTGTATATAATATTGAATTAATTTTTAACTTTCCGCAAAGGTATAAATTAAGGTAAAAAAGAAAAAGGTTTTACAGGTTGAGTTCTTTGTAAATATTTTCCCACCAGGCCGGTTGTCCTTTCAGATATTTGGCGAAGTAGGATAATATCGTGTTGTTCCACAGGATTCGCTGATTGTAATCCACAACGGCATGATCGGCGTCTTTCACAAAAACCAGTTCAGCATCTTTTCCCAATAATTTCAGGGCGGTGTAGAACTGTATGCTTTGACCTGTGGGAACATTGACATCCTTTGTCCCGTGAATCAGTAGGATGGGGGTATGTACCTTATCTGCGTTGAACAGCGGGCTTTGATCTACATATATATCTTTCCGGTTCCAGGGATAGGCATGTCCCGAAGCGTTAGTGCTGTATCCGTAGCCCCAATAGCCTTCACCCCAGTATCCGGCAATGGACGAAATGCCCGCATGGGATATGGCACAGGCGAAAATGTCGGTTTGAGTCGTCAGGTATTCGGTGGTGAAACCGCCGTAAGAAGCTCCCATGCAACCTACTTTGGATGCATCGATAAAAGGATGCGCTTTCACGAAGGCTTTGGTCGAAGATATGATTTCGTCGGCGGTGATTTTTCCCCAGTTGTTCTGGTGGCGGGCAGAAAATTCCTGTCCGTATCCGATGGCTCCCGATGGTTGCATCACATAGACGACATATCCGTTGGCCGTATAAAGGTTGAACGGCCAGCGTCCCCCGAAACCTCTGGCAACCGGGGTAGTTCCGCCGTAGTAGTACACGATCAGCGGGTATTTTTTATTCGGGTCGAAATCGGCAGGCAGGTAATAACGCCCGTCGATCACTGTGCCTTTCTTGTAATTGTAATCCCAGTCTTTCATCTCTCCGAATACAATGTTTTCATATTGCCGTTGCTGGGGATCGTCCCACAGTTCGGCCTTATCGCTTGCTAGATCGAGTGTATATATCCTCGGCGGATAGTTCGTATTGGAAGCCGTGTACATCATCAGGCCCGCATTTTCCGGCAGACTGGTTTTCAATATCAGGTCGCCGGGACATTCGATGCGGGTAAATTTACCGTCGGCATACCGGTATAAACGTACAAAATCGGCGTCGGTTGCCTTTATGTAAATATTTCCGTCTTTATGCCAGATGGCGTTGTCGATAGAAGGATTGAAATTCCGGGTGATGGCTTCTGTTTTCCTGGATTCCAGGTCGTAGATATAAAGCTGTACGTCGTATTGATTGGCTATCGGGTGCTTACCGATATTTTCACCTAATTTGCCGAATGCCGAAGGACCGCCGTTGATGAGCAATTTTTTCCCGTCGGGGGAAAAACTGCAAGAAATGGAATACAGTCTGTCTTTCCATAGGGTGTCGGTCTGCCTGGTTTTAATATCCAGCATATAGATCGATTGCTTATTGAACGGATATTCGTTATAATCCGGGCGGGAAGTGGAGATCAGTAATTTTTGCCCGTCGGCACTGATATCCATGAGCGAGGTACTGAGATTTCCCCAGGTGAGGCGGGTGTGCAGTCCGGTGTTAAAATCGTATTTGCAAAGATAGGAACGATAGCGGAAATAGCTTTGACGGTCTTGTATGCCCGACAATTTTCGTAGTTGCCAGTTGGGGTCGCTGAAATTTTCCGAAACCTGGTAGATCAGGTAGGAACGGTCGGGCGACCAGGTGTAGCCGGTGAGCAGCTTATCTTCCGGGATCAGCCGGGTTTGCTGTTGCTTTTCCAGGTCGTAGCAGAACAGGGAATTGGCATTCCCTTCTTTTTGGAAGAAAGAAAGTTGATCTTTGCCCGGTATCCATTGTAAGTTGCTGATGCTGTTACCGTAGAAAGCGTACACGGTTTCTTTGTCTGCTATCCGGTAAACGGTAGTTGTATAAGTGTTCTGTCCGTTTACGATGTTGGTGATTCCCACCAAAGCATATTTGCCGGAAGGAGATACGGCGATCCGGTTTACCTGTTTCCCGTTCAGCACATCGTAAATGTTTTTGCCTCTTTTGGGCGACAGGCTGAATTCCACCGGAAGGTGCTCGAAACCTTTGGCTGCTTTGAATTTAGCCGTGAATAATTTACCGCCTTCGGTGGTCGTTTTTACAATAATCGAGTGTTTTCCGGGAATCCAGTCCTGGCTGATACTTTTGGTGCTTGGTTTACTATCTGTAAAAGTCAGCTTCTTTACGCCGTCTATATAGATTTCTGCATTTCCTAAAAGGTAAAAATCCAGTCTTCCTTTCATCCACTCGGAATTGCTTAAATATACTGCATAGTAATTCAAGGTAACCTGACCTTTGTGGGCGGGAGAAGTTACGGTATCGCCCGTGAGGGAAGCCATAGCCCAGCGTAAACCTTTATAGAGGTTTTCTTCTTTATCCTTGTCCGGAACGAGGCTACCGATGTTTATGCTGGAATTTTCGAGCAATGAAGCTTCGGTGAAAACATTGTTCTTGACATTCTTGACATCTCCAAATACCGGTTTTTCGATAGCTACCGGAGTCAATCCCAGCCATCGATCGATGGTTTGGGCGCTTGCTCCCAACGAGCAGGCAATGAATAAAGGAAGAAATAATTTTTTCATTCTAAATTTTTATTATAGATTGAGGTTATATTTTTCACGACCTGCGAAGGTATGATTTTTCGAGGAAAAAGAAAACTGCCGGTAACTTAAAACGAAAGGACTCGTACAATTTGCTATAAAAATGTAAACTTTGTACGGTGACGGTAAGTGAAACGTTTTCCCTGAATCGAAATAGTATAGAAATGTTGTATAATGATCCGAAAAATAAATGAAGATGAAAGTTATTGTTTTTTTATTTGTCATGGTGATTACGCTTGCTTGCTGTAAGCAGAAAGAAAGGTTGATGACGCTGGAATCGGGACATATCACCCAACAGCCCGTCGATGTGGTGGTGAAAGAAGAAGTTGTGGACACATTGGTTATAACCACTGCTCCGGCAGACGTACGCCAGGAAGAAGTGACACTCACACAGGGAAACGAAATGATGCGTTATTGTGTGATCGTGGGAAGTTTTATTCAGGAGCAGAATGCTGTCCGGCTTCGGAATAAACTGATGAATATGGGGTTTTTAGGAAGCAGTATCATGCAAAATAAGCAGGGAATGTTCCGGGTGAGCGTACTGTGCAATGACCATTTGGGGATCGCCCGGGCAAAGCTGGCGGATATCCGCAACCTGTATCCGCAATTCTCGGATGCCTGGCTGTTACAGTCGAAAAATTAAATGTGTTTTCGTTTTTTACAAAATGCTGACTTCGGATGGCTTGTTTTTCCGAACCGGTTTCCGGAATGGAAAGATAGGATGGCTCATCCGTGAAAAAGGTATTCTTTTTCCTGCTTTTATCCGATAAATATCCCCTGAAAGTTAGTTCCGATTCCGGAGGACTTTCAGGGGGTATTTGTTGTTACGGGTGCTGCCTTTATTCGAGCATGGAATCGTGCCGATTCACTTTGATGACGCCTTCGATGTGTTTCAGACGGGAGATCAGTTGAGACAGATGTTCCGTATTATCGATCAATACCGTGATATTTCCGTCGAAAATTCCTTCTGCCGAATTGATCGAAATGGCCCGTAAAGTGGCGTGGGGATCTTTGGAAATCAGTTCCGTTATTTTCGTAATGATATTTCCTTCCCCTTTGCCGGTGAGGTTCAATACGGTTTGATACGAGGTCGCTCCGTCGTTCGTCCATTGCGTTTTTACAATTCGATAGGGATAACGGCGCACCAGCTCGACGGCATTCTTACATTGCTTGCGGTGTACTTTGATCCCTTCGCCGATAGATACGAAGCCGAGAATATCGTCTCCATATACAGGATTACAGCACCGGGCGAATTTATAATCTACATTATCGACGTTTTTATCGATCAGCAATACATCTTCGTCCACTTTTTTCGGGCGGCTCACTTTGATGTCTTTCGGCGGAGTGGGGAGGCTTTTTTCTTCCGGCTGTGCCGTCAGGATTTCCTTTATTTCTGCCGGATCGTGTTTCCCTACTGCAATTCCCTGATAAAGATCGAGGGCGAATTTATATTTGTAGTGCTGCATCAGGCGGCGTACCACTTCATCGTTGTATTCAATCTTCCAGTTTTTTAAACGTCTCATCAACGTTTCCTTACCGATGTCTGCCTGATGATTCACTTCCTCGTTCAGGTATTGGCGTATTTTATTACGTGCTTTGGAGGTTACCGTGAAATTCAGCCAGTCGGCTTTCGGCTGCTGATTGGCAGAAGTGATGATAGCTACCTGATCGCCGTTTTTCAGGACATATTTAAGGGTTTCGTTACGCTGGTTTACAATGCCGCCCACGCATTTGCAACCGACGTTGGTGTGGATGGCATAAGCGAAATCGAGCAGGGTCGCACCCGCTTGCAGGGTAATAAGATCGCCTTTCGGAGTGAACACATGCACTTCCTTATCGCTCAGGTCGATTTTCATATCGTCGAGCAGCTCGATGGCATTCTTTTGGTTGCTTTCCAGAATTTCGCGTAGTTCGTTCAGCCAGTTTTCGATAATGGTATCGGAACTTCCCCCTTTGTATTTCCAGTGTGCGGCGAATCCTTTTTCTGCAATCTCATCCATCCGTTCGGTTCTGATCTGTACTTCCACCCATCGGTTATTCGGACCTAAAACAGTGGTTTGCAGAGATTCGTAACCATTGGATTTCGGAACGGAAATCCAGTCGCGCAAACGGCGGGGGTTGGGCGTATATTTATCGGTAACGATAGAATATACCCTCCAGCAATCCGGTTTTTCGTCCTCCCCGGTGCTGTCGATGATGAAGCGGACGGCGAAAATATCGTATATCTCTTCGAATTCTACCTGGCTTTTACGCATTTTGTTCAGGATCGAAGCGATGGTCTTCGTTCTGTATTTCACTTTGAATTTTATGCCTCTCCGGTTTAATTCTTCGACGATAGGGGCGATAAATTCTGCGATATAGGCTTCGCGGGCCGATTTCGATTCGTTTAGCTTTTGTTCGATCTCCCGGTATATTTTCGAATTGGAATACCGCAATGCGAGATCTTCCATTTCCGACTTGATGTTGTACAATCCCAGCCGGTGGGCGAACGGGATGTAAATATAGCTGGTTTCCTTGGCCAGTTGTTGCTGTTCCTTTTCAGAAAGGGTGGCTGCCTGGCGTAAAGCATACAGTTTTTCTGCCAGAAAGATCAGCTGCACCCGGATGTCTTCGGCAAAACTCAGCAGTAGTTTCCGGAAGTTTTCCGAATCGACAATACGCTGGGTGGCATATATGTGGCTGATGTCTTTTAATCCCCGGATAATCTGCCATACTTTTTCTCCGAACATTTCCCGGATTTGTTCCGGAGTGAGAAGGTCTTGCTCGACCGTTTTGTGCAGCATGGCACAGATAATAGACGTACGTCCTAAGCCGATTTCCTGGGTAATGATCAGGGTAATATCCAGAATACGGATAATTTCCCTGTAATTCAGCTTTTCGGCTTTGGCTTCATTCTGTATGGCGATTTTGAAAGCATTCCGGATTTGCCGGATATCTTCTTTCGTAATCAGATTCCGGCAGGATTTTAAAATGGCAGTATATTTATTCAGGATTACCGGTTTGTACTCCTGTTCAGTCATTGTCGTCATGGTTTTTCAGTCGTTAGTCAAGTTACGGAACAATACCGTTTCTGCAAAAATAGCGAAATCTTTTCAAGATAATTGACTAATAAATCCTATTTTTGTCTGAATTATTGTTGAAAAGTGTAGTGTGTCTTAAAAACAATTGTTTATAATTATTTATATTATGTGTCTGCCTGCTATAAAATTCTGGCTGCTGGCTTTTATTATGTTGCCTTTTGCCTTGTCTGCCCAGGATGCGAAAACCCTTGAACAGAATTTTAATCTTGTCTTTAAAAACTTACAGCTCTCCGAACGCAAAGAATTGGTGGATAGGAGTGTGGAAACCTGGCTGTCGTTGCCGCAAGCCGAGAGAGACAGTGTGGAAAAAGTTTTTCGCAAGTTGCAGGAATTGAGAGTGACGGTAAACCCGGAATTGAAAAATTATTTGAAATGTGTCAATGCTTTTCGTATCCGGGGTGAAAAGGAGAATTTGCAGGTATGGCTGAAAGGATTGAAAGGAAAACTATCGGTGCAGGAGAACAGGAGGAATGCGATACGCGATTATTTATTGAATGTTACCCCCGTGGTATGCGAGCAAATATTGTCGGTTTCAAACAGCCACAAATGGCTGGTCAGGGGAAAAGTGGAATGGGAAGCCGGAGAGCCTGTCCGTTTGAGATTTATGGAGGCGGATTTAATATGTGAAACCGGAAAAGATTCCATTGTCATACGGGGAACCGAACTTGTTTACCGGTTGGGAAGCGATGAAATTGCAGGAAACGGTGGAAAGGTGGATTGGAGGGAAAACGAAGAAGATCCCATAACGGCCACTCTTTCCCGTTACAAGGTGAATGTAAAGATGCCGGAATATACCGCCGATTCCGTATGGTTGCATTATGATTCCAGATACGACCGGCCTATTTTGGGAAAACTTAAGGACAATGCTTCCAAATTCACCCGGAAAGGAGAAGTTCCTTTTCCGGAATTTTATTCGTATGCTACGGACATCCGGATCGATTCGTTGTTCCGGGATATGGCTTATCAGGGAGGGATTTCGTATGCGGGGCGGAAGCTCACCGGCTTCGGATCGCCCGAACAAAAGGCTTTTCTGCATATTATGCCGAACGATTCTATCGATATGTTCGTGTATTCGGGACGTTTCAATATAGATTCTGCACGGGTGATGTCGGGGAGTGCGGCGTTGGCGATCGATATCGATACCGGGCAGATCACGCATCCGGATGTGAATTTTTTATATACCGACCACAACCGTATGGTGACGGTGAAACGCATCACAGAGCAAAGCCAGCACTTGTCTTTTAAAGACAGTTACCATAAAATTTTGTTCAGTATGGAAGAAATTTTATGGCCGCTGGACAGCAATCAAATGGAGTTGAGAATGGGAAGCCGTTCCGGGCTTTTTAAAGCCGTAATCGAATCACAAAATTATTTCAGCGATTACGTGTTCGATAACATACAGGGATTGGATGAAATCAATCCCCTGAACGGCTTGCTGAAATGTTCCGTACATTTGGGAAGCAATACTTTTACGCTGCCCGAATATGCGGAATTTATGAAGAAGCCTACCGACCAGTTACGGAAACAGGTGGTGCTGCTGTCTTACAGCGATTTTGTGGATTATCACGAAAAACGCGACGAGGTTACATTGAAACAGCGTTTGTTCGATTACACCAAAGCACGTGTCGGCAAGCAGGATTACGACAATATTCGTTTTACGTCGCTTCCGCAGGATTCCCGGATCAACGCTTTGCTGGATGTGAGAAACTTCAACCTGACGATATTCGGGGTGGATAAATTTGTAATCAGCGAGGCGAAAAACGTATATGTGGTGCCTTCGGATAAAAAGGTGGTCATGCTGAAAAACCGGGATATGCTGTTTAACGGAAAGCTGAATGCAGGCATGTTCGATATGTTCGGTTCGAATCTTTATTTTTCTTATAATAAATATGCCATCGACCTGACGAAAGTGGATTCGGCCAGTATGTACCGGGCAGGAGAAGGGAAGCATGTGCGGGGGGATAAGATCAATTCGATACTGCGGGATATCAAGGGAGATATTGTGATCGATAAGCCGAACAATAAATCGGGAAAGAAGAAGGACGACACTTATCCGTTGTTTAACTCGACGAAGGAATCTTATGTGTATTTCGACGATAAAGCTGTACAGGACGGCGGTTATAAAAGAGACAGCTTTTATTATGTGGTAAAACCTTATAGTATCCGGGGGATCAACGACGGAAATAATTTCCGTTATGCTTTTACCGGGACGCTGGTTTCCAATATTGTATCGCCGATCGAAGACACTTTGCGTTTGATGGCGGACAATAGCCTGGGAATTAAATATAAAACACCGGCTTCCGGTTTGGAATTTTATGGAAAAGGGCATTTAAAAGGAAATATAACCCTCGATCAGAAAGGGTTTTTATCGAAAGGGGAAGTAAATGTCAATCAGAGTAAGTTCCAATCGGATACGATTTTAATGCTACCGGGCTGGATGGTCGCCAATACGAAAACATTGGATGTTTCTTCGTTGGCAGGCAAGCGTCCCGATGCACGGGGAGAGCAGGTGAAAGTGAAATATTGGGCAAACGAGGGGTATTTGCAGGCAACTTCAACCCGCAAAGCTTTCGACATATATGATAAACGTATTCGGCATACGGGGGATTTATATGTGTATAACGAACATTTGGATGCTTCGGGACAATTGGAATTGAAGGATGCCGTGATGCAGTCGAAACGGTTCAACCTGAAAGAACAGAACATTCTTTCCCAGCAGACCAGCTTGAAGATTGCAGCGATCTCGGATAAGAATATCCAGCTAAATACCGGTAATGTGAGGGCGAATATCGATCTGACGAATAACAAGGGACATTTTGTGAATAATGCGGAAGCTAATTTCGTGGATTTTTCTTCCAGCCGTTATTCTTGTACCTTTAAGAGTTTCGTTTGGTATATGCAGGAATCCTATCTGAATATCGGCATCGAGGATGAAAATGAATTACAGCGAATCTGGAAGATAGAAGACTCCCGTTTGATCCCGGAGCAGGGAAGAAATCTTTTCCTCGCTACGGACAAGGCTGCCGATTCCCTTTCGTTTATCGCTCCTTTGGCACGTTATGATTTGAAAAACGGAGATATCAATTGCCGGTGGGTGAATCACATCGATGTAGCGAACGGGCGTTTTTATCCGGCGAAGGGAGAGGTGTTCATTCAGGGACAGGGGGGACTGCGTGAGCTGGCAGGCGGAGTGTTGGCCTGTAATCTGGCCGATACGACGAAGATGCTGACGAATGTGACTTTCCGGTTGAAAGGTAAAAATAATTTCGACGGTTCCGGCGATTACGATTATGTGAGCGAGGAGGAAAAAATCAGTACGATCCATTTTGCAGAAATTCATGCGGATACCAGCCGGATGATATATGCCAAAGCGGTAATTGCCCCGGACCGGCCTTTGGCACTGAACAGCGGTTTCGTTTATAAAGGGAATATAACCCTTTATTCCGGCAGGGAAAACCTGTTCTTTAAAGGGTATGTAGGATTGACAGCCGATAAAGATTATTTAAAGCATAACTGGCTGGCAGTGGATACCGACCTGAATGCCCGGCGGATTACGATTCCGGTGGAAGCAGAGAACAGAAACGATGCCAAGCAACGGATTTTTAACGGAATTTTCTTAAATGTGGATAAAACTACGCGTCCTTATGCCTCTTTTTTGAGTACCCGTACATTCTATAACGACGATATGCTGATAGGCGGGCGGGGCGACCTGATCTGGTCGAAGAATTTGCGGCAATACATCGTCCGGGATACTACGGCGGATAAATATTACCATTTCCGTTACGAGCCCGGAAAATATACCGTATCGGCTTTCGGAAAATTGAATTTGGCGGTTAAAGCTCCGGGAATATACCAAAATATGGCCGGGGATATCGCTTTCGATCTCAAAGAGGAAAATCTGACCTTGAAAAGTTTGCTTTATCTGATCGATTTCAGTTTGCTGGGAAAAATGGAGGCTGTGATGTTAAAAGACTTTTCCGACCAGAAGCTGAAAACGATCCATGCCGGTAGCCGGTTGAAAGAAAAAATATATTCCCTCTGCGGTAAAAATAATATTCCGGCAATAGAAAAAAGCCTGGGACGCTCTGCGGCCAATGTCCCGGATTCCCTTAACCGGATTTTCGTATTCGATTCCCTTGATTTTGCCTGGAATACGACAACACGCTCGTACGTGGCGGATGGAGAGGTTAAGCTTGTGGCCGTGCATGGGAAGCCCGTGGAAAAAAACATAAAAATTAAAATGGAAATAGCTCGCCGCAGGGCAGGGGATGAATTTTTTATATATCTTTACGATGACAAAATGTGGTATTATTTCGAGTATTCGGATAGAGCTTTATATACCATTTCGTCGAATGAAGAGTACAATAATATTCTGAAAACGGAAAAGGCGGAAAAGAAGATTGTACGGACGAAAGAAAAGGAAACTTTATATACGATTACCCTGTGTCCCGATTCAAAAAGAAGCCGTTTTTTGAGTCGGATGAAATAAATTGTAAAGTCGTATCAAGATAGCGTAAGAATGACAACAAAAGAAAGATATGCCGGATTTATCCGTTGGTTTAGTGAGCACATGCCGGTGGCAGAAAGCGAATTGCAATATAAAACTCCTTTTGAATTGATCGTAGCCGTGATATTATCGGCCCAATGCACGGACAAGCGGGTGAATATGACCACTCCGGCCATTTTTGAGCGGTTTCCGGATGCAGCGGCAATGGCAGAAGGAACGGTGGAGGAGATTTACGATCTGATTAAATCGATCTCTTATCCGAACAATAAAGCCAAACACCTTTCGGCAATGGCCAAGAAACTGGTATCGGATTTTAACGGCGAAGTGCCGGACGATATGGAGTTGCTGCAAACTTTGCCCGGAGTGGGGCGGAAAACGGCGAATGTGGTGAGGGCTGTGGCTTTTCATAAACCTTCTATGCCTGTGGATACTCATGTGTTTCGGGTGGCGAACCGGATCGGGTTGGTGAACAATACGAAAACGCCTTTGGAAACAGAGAAGGAACTGGTGAAAAACATTCCGCCGGAAATACTTTCCACGGCTCATCACTGGCTTATTTTACACGGGCGGTATGTGTGTATGGCGCGGAAGCCGAAATGCGAAGCATGTGGGATTTCGGCTTATTGCAAATATTTTGAAAAAATTTCTTCTTCCGGCGCAACCAAACCGGAAAAGTAACATCTTATGGTTGAAAACAACTAAAAAATATCTCTCAAAAAAGCAACTCGGAATTAAAAACGGGAAAAAATGCTTTTTTATTTAAGGGTTAGTGAAAGAGGGCATTCGGCGTAAGCGGATGCCCTCTCGGTTTTTAATATCCATTTTCTTTTTTAATTTTGTAACAGGTATAAGGGTTCTTATACAGATATATGTGTTGTATATCAGGAAAATAGCGTCGAATATATGGAGAATAGCAGAAGAAAGCCGGATTGGTTGAAAATTAAATTGCCTATGGGGCAGTTATCTGTGGAGGTAATGAATACAATCCGGGGACACCGGCTTCATACCATTTGCACCAGCGGAAGATGCCCCAATCAGGGAGAATGCTGGGGCTGCGGTACGGCAACTTTTATGATCTGCGGGGATGTGTGCACCCGGGCCTGTAAGTTCTGCAATGTAAAGACGGGGCATCCGGCTCCGTTAGACCCCCGGGAACCGGAGAATATCGCACAGTCGATCCGGTTACTGAAATTGAAGCATGCCGTGATTACCTCGGTGGATCGGGATGATGTAGAGGATTTGGGAGCGGCTCATTGGGTGAAAGTGATACAGGCTATAAAAAGAGAAAATCCCGCTACCACGATGGAGGTGCTGATCCCGGATTTCCAGGGACGGGCGGAATTGGTGAAGCAGGTGATCGCCGCCGCGCCGGAAGTGATTTCACACAATCTTGAAACGGTTCGCCGCCTGTCCGATCGGGTGCGTAGCCGGGCAAAATACGAAACCTCCTTACAGGTTATCCGCCAAATCGCAGAGGCGGGAATTGTGTCGAAATCGGGTATTATGCTGGGGTTGGGAGAGACCAGGGACGAGATTTTGGAAACGATGGACGATCTTCGCGCTGTGGGATGCCGGGTGATGACTATCGGGCAATATTTGCAACCGACAGCCCGGAATATCGAGGTGGTGGAATACATTCGTCCGGAGGTGTTCGAAGAATACAGGACGATAGGTTTATCGAAAGGATTCGATCATGTGGAAAGCGGGCCTTTGGTGCGTTCCAGCTATCATGCGGAACGGCATGTGAAACGAGACTGAGCGTGCGTGTGGAAAAGGTGGGATTCCTGAATAACGGAAGACGGAAGCGGAAAGAGAAATTTCGGTTTTCTAAAGCATGAAAATGACGGAATGACAGAACGTAAATCAAAAATAAATAAGAGAAGAAGGAATGGACAGAGCGACCAGATTTATTGATTTAGGACGAAAAAGTTATAGAGAGGTGTGGAAACAGCAGGAAGAATTGCTGGAAACGGTGAAAGAGCAAAAAAAGCAGGGGGAACGCACTTCGAATTATTTGCTGTTTGTGGAGCACAATCCTGTCTATACGTTGGGACGGAGTGGGAACGATGGGAATATGTTGATGAATGCAATTCAATTAAAGGCGAAACATGCCGAATTTATCAAGGTGGACAGGGGAGGCGATATCACTTATCACGGGCCGGGACAATTAGTGGTTTACCCGGTGATCGATATGGAAAATTTTAGTCTTGGGGTAAAAGACTATGTGAACGACCTGGAGGAAGTGGTGATTAAAAGTCTGGCTGCTTACGGCATTGCCGGACAGCGTTTGCCGGGAGCTACGGGAGTGTGGCTCGAAGCGGATACGAAGGCTGCCCGTAAGATATGTGCTATCGGGGTGCGTTGTTCGCAATATGTCACCATGCACGGATTCGCCTTGAATGTGAATACCGATTTAAACTATTTCAGTTATATTCATCCTTGCGGATTCATCGATAAAGGGGTGACCTCTATTGCCAAAGAATTGGGAAGAGAGATAGATATGCAAGAGGTGAAGGAATGTGTGAAGAACTGTTTTACAGAGATTTTCGGGATGAAATTTTAATATCTGCCGGAGCAGATAAAAAGATTATGCAAGGGAAAAAATAAACAGGAGAGTATGCATACGTTTCCGTTTTCTGCAAACGGAGAAATATAATATGTGTATTCAAATTGGGAAATAAGAGCATCCCGGTCTTATAGCGTTTTTGAAAATTAATTATAATCCGATATGAAGAAAAAAAGTGTTTTTGCATTTGTGCTATGTGTTTTGTTGGCAGGATGTTCCGTTAATAAACCGCAGCCGGAAATATCGATTGTCCCACAGCCTTTGGAAATGATCGCTCAAAACGGTGAATTTCATTTGAAAAAGCAGGTTGTTATTGGAATTTCCGATGATCGCTTGCAGGCGGCAGCCGATTATTTGAAAGATAAAATAGTGAAAGCCACTGGGAGCGAGGTGAAAACCGGGAAAGGGAACGGCGATATAATGCTTTTGCTGGCCGATACGGTACTGGGAGGAAAAGAGGGGGCTTATCGGCTATGTGTCGATAAAGACCGGATTACCCTTGTGGGAAATGATTATGGAAGTATCATTTCCGGGATCGGCTCGATCCGGCAGTTGATGCCGGTGGAATTCGAGCGGGAAGCAGCCCTGAACCGGCAGGTGAAATGGGCGGTACCTGCCGTGCAAATTGCCGATGCTCCCCGTTTCGGCTGGCGGGGGATGATGCTGGATGTGGCCCGGCATTTCTATACCAAAGAGGAGGTGATGCAGTTGCTGGATTTGATGGCTATGTATAAGCTGAACAAGTTTCATTGGCATTTGACCGACGATCAGGGATGGAGGGTAGAGATCAAGAAATATCCGTTACTGACCGAGAAAGGTGCCTGGCGGAAGTATAACAGCCACGACCGTTCCTGTTTGAATATGGCGAGAAAGCAGGATAATCCCGATTTCCTTTTACCGGACGACCGGAAAAAGGTGATCGACGGAGATACGGTTTATGGGGGATTTTATACCCAGGACGATATTCGGGAAGTTGTGGCTTATGCTGCCCGTTTAGGTATAGATATTATGCCGGAAATCGATATGCCGGGACATTTCCTGGCTGCGGCCTCTAATTATAAAGGCATTGCCTGTCATGAACAAACGGGATGGGGAACCACTTTTTCTTCTCCGATATGTCCCGGTAAAGAATCGGCTATGGAATTCTGTAAAAATGTATATAGCGAGATATTTCAACTGTTCCCTTATAAATACGTGCATTTGGGAGCGGACGAGGTGGAAAAGACCAACTGGAAGAAATGCCGCGATTGTCAAAGACGTATCAAAGAAAAAGGCTTGAAGAATGAAGAAGAGTTGCAAGCCTGGTTTGTGAAGGATATGGAGAAATTTTTCAATGCCAACGGCAAGGAACTTTTCGGCTGGGATGAAATATTGGAAGGGGGACTTTCGGAAACGGCCCATGTTATGTGGTGGCGGAGTTGGGCGAAAAAATCCGTTCCTTTGGCAACGGCGCAGGGAAATCAGGTCGTGATGTGCCCGAATGCGATAATGTATTTCGATGCGCAGCCGGATAAGAATACGTTATCGTCCGTATATCATTTCGAACCGTTTTTAAAAGGATTGTCTCCGGAGCAACAGTCCCTGATTATGGGGGTGCAGGCTAATTTGTGGACAGAGTGGATTCCTTCGTGGGAGAGGGTGGAATATTTGCTTACTCCCCGGATGCTGGCATTGGCCGAGGTGGCATGGACGCAGCCTGAAAATAAGGATTGGGAAGCTTTTCAAGGGAAGGTGATCCGCCAGTTGCCCCGCCTGGATATAATGGGGGTTAATTATCGGATTCCCGATCTGGTAGGTGGTTATACTTCCAATGCTTTTATCGGGGAAACAACCGTATCCGTGGAATGTCCTGCTCCGCTGGTTAAAATATATTACACTACGGACGGATCGATCCCGAATGAAAATTCCATTCCATATACAGGGCCTTTTACAATTACCGAAACAACTGATTTTACGTTCAGGACTTTCCGCCCGGATGGAACGAAAGGAGATTTGTTGAAAATGAAATATATAAAAGATTCTTATTCTCCTGCCGTACAGGCACGGCCGACCGGAGAAGGAGTGAAAGCCGTATGGCACGATTATCGCGGGAACTCTTGTAAAGGGATAGAAGATGCGCCTGTAAAGGGGGAATACGTGATTAATAGTATTTCGATCCCTAAAGAAGTGAAAGGAGATATCGGATTGGTTTTGACCGGGTTTTTGGATATTCCGGAAGACGGCATTTATACTTTCGCCCTACATTCTGACGACGGCAGTGTCTTGACGATCGATGATTATGTGGTCGTGGATAACGACGGTGCACATTCACCCCGGGAAATCATCGGACAGAAAGCCCTGGCTAAAGGATTGCATCCTTTTAAGGTGACTTATTTCGATTATAACGGAGGAATATTAGAAATGAATAGGATAGACGGGAAAGGAGAAAAAGTTCCCTTCCCGGCTTCCTGGTTTAAATATTGAACAGGGAGTAAATAAACATTCCTGCAATCGTCAGTAACCCGGCATATATGGTAACCCGGGTGTAACGAATTTGAACAGGATGCTCTATATATTGCCGGTCTTGTGAAGAATATTTCAGAAGGCCGGCAATTTTTGTGCTGCGAAGGGCGTAGCGATATGAATAATAGATAAGCAAAGCACCGCTTAGCCCGACGATCATACCTGCCAGCAAGTCGCCCGGATAATGCACTCCCAGATAAATCCGGGAATAAGAATTGACCGTGGCCCACAACATGATAAAAAGAGTTAGCCTGCGCTGTTTGAAGAATAACATCATGAAAAAAGCCAAAGCAAAGGAATTGGCGGCGTGGCAGGAAGGGAAGCCGTAACGTCCCCCGCGTTTCCCGTTTATGATGTGTACGAATTCCGATAACGGGTTATCGAGATTGGAAGGACGCATGCGTTCCACCAGAGGCCGGATCAGAGTGGCACAGACCTGATCTGCATAAGTGATCGTTAAAGCGATAGCGACTACCGTTAATATCGTGATATAAAGGCTGAAATTTTTGCAAAGGACATATAAGATCGTGGCATACATGGGTATCCAAATGATTTTCCCGCTAAATAACCACATGAAACTGTCCCAGAAAGGAGAATGAAGACCATTGAGTGTGAGAAGTAATTGCTGGTCGAGTTGTTGTAGTGTGTCGAGCATAAAAGTTAAGATTTACGATTTCATTTGTACAAATGTACAGTAAAATCGTAAATCTGCAACTTCTTATTTCTTCACGCCTAATTTTTCACCGATTAGTTGTTCGATCTGTTCCTGCGGACGAAGGCCTGTTATCGTAAAGGGTTTTCCGTCTTTGGGGATAAAGACCATCAGGGGAATACTGGAGGCGTTGAACAACCGTGCCAATTCCGATTCTTTATCGACATCCACTTTGTAGATTTGAATCTTTTTGCCGTATTGTTTTTGTATTTCTTCCAGAATAGGCGATAATTTCTTACAAGGAGGGCACCAGGTGGCATACAGGTCTATGATGGCGGGTTTGTCACCGAGGTATTTCCAGTCCTTGTCGCTGCTGTAATTCCATATTTCTTTTTTAAACTCTTCCGTTGTCAGGTGCTTTACCGTTTGCGCCCGGACCGAAGTAAAGGTAGCGGCGGCAAATATGGCTATTAATAAAACGATAGTTTTTTTCATATTCAGATTTTTATGTTACACAGTAGATAAACGTTTTCTGGAGGCCGAAGTTACAAAAAAAGGAACTGTAAACAAATCTAAATGATTTTCAGGGGACGATTTTATGCCGACTAATTCTAAATCCTTATTATCTTTGTACTATTAAATCTCAATGGTGCATGATATATTTTCCTAATACAAAGATCAATATCGGGCTTTTCGTTACAGAAAAACGGGAAGATGGTTTTCATAACCTGGAAACGGTGTTTTATCCCTTAGGGCTTTCGGATATTTTGGAGGTTAAAAGAATAGAAGAAGAGCCGGGCGGGAAATGTTATTTTGAAAATACCGGAATCACGGTAGATTGTCCGGCAGAGAAAAATCTGGTTTTAAAAGCCTATCATTTATTGGCACAGGATTTTCGTTTGTCGGCAATGAAAGTGCATTTACGGAAAATCGTACCCTTCGGAGCCGGATTGGGGGGAGGATCGTCGGATGCAGTTTTCATGTTGAAAGCTATTAATGAAAATTGCGGATTAGGGCTTTCCGACAGCCGCCTGATAGAATATGCTTCGCAGTTGGGAAGTGACTGTGCTTTTTTTATATCCGGCCGTCCGGCTTTCGCTTCCGGAAAAGGGGAACGGCTGGCCCCTATCGCTTTATCGCTGGATGATTACCGTATTGTGCTGGTAAAGCCGGATTGCGGAGTTTCCACAGCCGAGGCTTACCGGGGTATCGTTCCGAAACGGCCGGAATTCGATCTGCGTAAGCTCGGAACATTGCCCGTAGAGGAATGGAAACAGGTGGTGAAGAACGATTTTGAGGCGACGGTTTTTGCCCGTTATCCGGAAGTCGGTAGGCTGAAAGAATACCTGTACGGACAAGGGGCGGTGTACGCTGCAATGACAGGAAGCGGCTCTGCCGTATTCGGAATATTTCACAGAAATAGAAAAATAGATATAAATTGTCCCGGTTGTTTTGTGTGGAAAGGGGAATGATGTAAAATATAAATGCTATGAAAACTTATCTGACTATTATTTTAATCGGCCTGGTGTCCGGTTTTATAGGAATAATTCCTCTATTGCGAAAGAAAGCCGATAAATATACGGTTTTAGCAGGCTTCGTCCTGTTTTTACTGATGCCGTATATCGTTTATCACTTGAATCTTCCCTGGGCACGCTGGTGGTGGAAAGGCATGGTAGTTTCCCTGGCATTGTCTCTGCCGCTGATTATCGCTTCCGGCAGGGGAAATTCGCGTTGTGTTTTTCCGCTGTTGATTATGTCGGTGGTGGTGGGATTGTTCATTTCTTTTTTAGGACACTTTCTGTTGTAAGGTAGGTTTTATAGAGAACGTTGTCCTAAAGAATCGGTAAATTAAAATCCTGAAAAGCACCTTATTTTTACAGGTGCTTTTCAGGATTCTTTTTATTTTAATGAGAAAGAATAGATGACTGCAGAGAGGCCGCCAAAAATAAAGGCGAGCCCTGTCCAGACAATAATATTTAAGATTCCGAACAAAGGGTGAAAAATGATCAGGAATGAGAAAATCAAAGTCAGGATTCCTCCGGTGAGTACCCAGCCCCAGTTCGGGATACGGAAAGATTGCATCTGGGAAGATTGCCCGATAAAATCGATTCCTACGAACATCAGTATAAAGCCTACCAGGTAGGGGAGTATGTCGGCAGCCCACTCTATATTGCCCAGCAGGATAAAACCGATCACCAGATCGAGGATACCCATGGCAAGTCCCCAACCCCAGCTCCGGTAACGCTGGTTGGCAAAAGCATTGACGATTTCACCTATACCGAAAAGAATGAACATCAGGCTAAAATAGATCGCAAGCGCAAAATAGGATTCTACCGGATTTCTGAAAACCCATATCCCGCAAATAATAGAAAGGATACCGATGATCAACATCAACCACCAATACCGATTTGTCTGTTTGTAATTTTCAACTGTTTCCATATAATTTGGTTTAAATAACTGTTACAATAGTTTCAACGGTTATTAGAATAATAAGTTTTATTTATTTTCAGAATCGTTAGGTAAGCTTGTGATTGCCGAAGTATATGAAATCTGGTGTTGGATTGGGAAGGGAAGCCGCTTTATTCCTATCGTTTCCCGATAGAGTTTGAAGTGTATGGATTATGCGGGGATGAAGATCATACCTTTTATGTTGCCGGAAAAATGAAGCATGGCAAGGCCGGAATATTCAGGATAAAATGTTAATTGCATTGAGCGCCAGAGATTTGTTTATGTAATAGATCATTGAATGTTCCGGTAGATTGAGTTTGCGGGGGAACGGTAGTAAAACTTCTTTATAGATAGCGGAAAAAGTGTATCTTTGTTGCGATGGTGTAACATGATTTAAGAATAATAATTTAAATTTATGATGAAAAGTATATTTTTTAGTCTGTTCTTTTTGTGGTGCTGTGCGACGGGTTTTACTCAGAATACAGGAACATACGTATCTCTGGCAGGAAACGCCTACATCACTTCGCCGGAAAAAAATGCGCGTATCACCGGGCGTGGACTGGCCCGCTGGACGAATCCGGGCACAGTGGTCAGCGTTTATTTTTATATGCCTCAGAAGGGGACGTACGGTTTAGCTATAAGAGCTAAGGGAGAATCAAAGATTGAAGTAAAATGCAATAAGATGAAATCCCTGCTTTCTCTTCATTCTCCGGAATGGCAGGAAATTCCGGCGGGACAGTTTAAGGTGGCTAAGCCAGGGTATGTGAAAGTAGATCTGCAAGGAGTTGAAAAATCAGGAGAGACCTTCGGTGAAGTTTCGGATGTGATCGTGTATGGCGTGGAGGAAATGGTTTATGTGAAGGATTTCTCCACTTATTGGGGAAGAAGAGGCCCTTCGGTGCATATCAATTACGTTATGCCTAAAGAGCCTGTGGAATGGTTTTATAATGAGGTGACTGTTCCTAAATCAGGGGAGGTTTTGGCCTCTTATTACATGGCGAACGGTTTTGGAGAGGGATACTTCGGAATGCAATTTAATTCTCCCACAGAACGCCGTATTCTTTTTTCGGTGTGGAGCCCGTTCGATACCCAGGACCCGAAAAAAATTCCGGATGAATATAAAATCAAAATGTTGCGGAGAGGAGAGGATGTGCATATCGGAGAATTTGGAAATGAAGGTTCCGGTGGGCAAAGCTATTTAAAATATAACTGGAAAGCCGGAGTGACTTATCCGTTCCTGATGCAGGTGCGTCCCGACGGCAAAGGAAATACGGTATATACGGCTTATTTTTATGCAACGGATGAGGGAAGATGGAGATTGATTGCCAGTTTTCAGCGCCCGAAAACCGATACCTGGTACAAACGTCCTCATTCATTCCTGGAAAACTTCAGTCCGGAGCAGGGGTATCTGACGCGCTGGGTGTTGTTCAACAATCAGTGGGTACGTAGTGCCGACGGACAATGGAAAGAACTTACCGAGGCAAGGTTTTCGCACGATGCTACCGCCGGAGCCGGAGTACGCCGCGATTATCAGGGAGGAACGAATGGGAAGAAGGGTTTTTATTTGAAGAATTGCGGTTTCTTTAACGAGCCTACGGCGGGAGGAACGAAGTTTGAACGTCCGGCTTCGGGTAAACATCCGGAAATCGATTTTGAAAGCCTTGAAAAATTATAATTGTCGATTAAAAGCCTTGTAAGAGGCGGAATGTAAAAGTTAAACAGCATCTTGGAAGTGGTATAAAACTTTTGGGATGCTGTTTTAATTTGCTTCTTGCGATATTTTTCTGTTTCTTTGTAAAAGGAAGATATAGTTTTATTTAGCTTGCTATAAATTGTATGTGTCTTTCTGGTTTGTGGAATTTAATTGTTTGAGAGGCCTATACATGGAGGAATTGCTGGAGTTTATAAATAGTATTCATAAAATAGATGTAGAAACCGAAGATGCTGTAAGAAAATATTTTGTGTACGAATCATTTAAAAAAAACGAATTTCTCACAGAAAAGGACAGAATTTGCAAGAAAACTTATTTTATTTTATCCGGACTGGTCAGGAGATATTATATCAATGAGAACGGAAAGGATAACACGGTATGGATCTATTTCGATAATCAACTGGTAACCGATGTCGGTAGTTACTTTTCTCAAAAACCGTCATTAGGCTATTTACAGGCTTGCGACCCCACCAGAGTACTTTCTTTGTCTTTCGAAAATGAACAAAAATTACTGGCTTATCCTGAATTTCTTCAATTTCATTTAAAATTGATCCGTTCTTTATTAGTAGCTGTAATAGCCTTTCATCAAAATTATAAATTGATGAATGCGCAAGAAAAGTATGCTTATCTTATGGCTAACTTTCCGGAAATGATTCAAAAATCCAAATTAAAACATATCGCTACGCTTTTAAATGTCAGTCCGGAAACGTTAAGTCGTATCAGAGCTGCATTTGTTGATGTAATGTCAAATAAAGATTATTAAATCAGGCTTATCTTTGCTCCAACAAAAGCCATACACGGTTATTCAACAGAGGGAAAATCGGTAGAAATGCTCGTATAAGCGGTTTTACCGTTATTGAAGAAAGGTGGTCAATGTAGATGACGGTGGTTTCCGAACTATAATAGAGGAACACAGAAGTTCGTACGGTGGAAAAAGTGTATGAGTTTATAGCAGAGGCAATGTTGTGTATATATGTTTGATAGTTCCTATTGCAACTATTTAGGTGAATACCTAAGATAAAATATTGCAAGGAATATGTATGATGAACCCGGTATATTTTATTATACCGGGTTTGTTTATTCCTGGGGAATGGCTTTATTGATGTAAATGTACATCCAGTTGAGGGAAAGGAATGTTAAGTCCTTCTTCTGCAAAGGTTTTATATACTTTTTCGTTCAGATTGAAATAAACATCCCAATAATCGGGGGCATTCACCCAGGCACGGACAACGATGTTTACCGAGCTTTCTCCCAAAGAAGTTAAAGCGATAAACCAAGCCGGGTCTTGCAATACCCTACTGTCGGAAGCGAGCAGCTTATCGATCACGGCTTTGGCTTTATCGTAGCTGTCGCCGTATCCGATCCCGAATTCCCAATCCACCCGCCGGGTAGGTTCTTTGGAATAGTTTTTCATGATTCCGGTAGATAATCCTCCGTTGGGAATGATGATCAGTTTGTTGTCGGGAGTGGTAATCAGGGTATTGAAAATCTGTATTTCTTTTACTTTTCCGCTTTGTCCCTGTGCTTCGATCGTATCGCCTACTTTAAAAGGTTTGAATAATAAGATCATAACCCCTCCGGCAAAGTTCTGTAACGTTCCGCTCAATGCCATACCGATGGCTACACCGGCGGAAGCGAACAAAGCGATAAAGGAGCTGGTTTCAATGCCCAATACGCTGATAATGGTGATGAGCAATACAAAGTTGAGTGTAATGCCGACGAGGCTTCTGACGAAAGAGTATAAAGAAGCTTCCACTTGCCTTTTTTGCATGATTGTACAGGTAAGGCGTAATATTCTTTTCACCAGCCAGCGGCCGATGATAAAGATTACCAGGGCGATCAGCAGTTTAGAGCCGAGCGATATCCCTAAGTCGATCATTTTACTAATGAATACATCCCAGGATAGGGTTGAGGTTGAACTGAGAACTTCTTCCATAATTAGTCGCTGTTAAAGATTGTTTATTAAAATAGTGATAATTTGAGTTCAAAAGTATAAAAAATTAGTTACTTTTTTTGTAGAATGGAGTGTGAATAACTTTCCGTATTTTAAATTGTTTCGTCAAATAATTGTATTTTTGCGGGACATGTGTTTAAACACATAATTCGGAAATCAATATCATAAAATTAGAATATGAGCATAGAAAGTTTATTGACTTCAAAGGTAATCGAAGCAGTGAAACAGTGCTACGGCGCTGATGTGGAAGCAGGAAATATACAGTTGCAGGCAACCCGTAAAGAGTTTGCCGGGGATTTGACCGTAGTGGTTTTTCCTTTTACCCGTTTTTCTAAAAAATCTCCTGAAGAAACGGCGAAACAGCTGGGAGATTACCTGCGGGAACATATCGATGAGATCAAGGATTATAATGTTGTGAAAGGATTTTTGAATATTGAAATTTCATCGGCTTATTGGCTGGGAGTGCTGAACGAAGTTGCCCGGGAAGAGAAATACGGTTACCGGAAAGAAAAAAGCGGAAGCTCGTATATGATCGAATATTCTTCGCCGAATACGAACAAGCCTTTACACTTGGGACATATTCGCAATAATTTACTGGGGTGGTCGGTGTCGGAAATTCAAAAGGCGAACGGACATGACGTAAAAATGGTAAATCTGGTGAACGACCGGGGTATTCATATTTGTAAGAGTATGATCGCCTGGAAAAAATTTGCCGATGGAGCCACGCCGGAGAGCACGGGGATGAAAGGAGACCATTTTGTGGGTGATTATTACGTTCGTTTCGATAAGGAATATAAAGCGGAGATCAATAAGCTGATGGAGCAGGGCATGGACGAGGAAGAGGCAAAGAAAAATGCGCCTATTTTGCTTGAAGCTCAGGAAATGCTTCGGAAATGGGAAGCCGGGGATGAGGATACCGTCAGCCTGTGGCGTACGATGAACGACTGGGTTTTGAAAGGTTTCGACGAGACTTATAAATTGATGGGAGTGGGGTTCGATAAGGTGTATTTTGAATCGCAAACCTATAAAAAGGGAAGAGATATCGTGCTGAAAGGTTTGGCGGACGGAGTGCTTTACCGGAAAGAGACGGGAAGTGTGTGGGCCGATCTGACCGGAGACGGGCTGGATCATAAGTTGCTGCTCCGGGACGATGGTACTTCGGTGTATATGACGCAGGATATCGGGACGGCTTACGACCGTTTTAACGAATTCAGTATAGACGAGATGATCTATGTAGTGGGGAATGAACAAAATTATCATTTTCAGGTATTGTCGCTGATATGTAAGAAATTGGGATTCGATTGGGCGGATAAAATTCGCCATTTGTCTTATGGAATGGTGGAATTGCCGGAAGGAAAAATGAAATCGCGGGAAGGGACGGTCGTAGATGCCGACGACCTGATGGCAGAGATGATCAATACAGCCCGGGAGACTTCGAAAGAATTGGGAAAACTGGAAGGATATAGCGAAGAGGAGGCAGAGGATGTTTACCGGAAAGTGGCTTTAGGGGCATTGAAATATTTTATATTGAAGGTAGATCCGAAGAAAACCATGATGTTCAATCCTAAAGAATCAATCGATTTTAATGGAAACACAGGGCCTTTCATCCAATATACCTATGCCCGGATCAAGTCGATTTTGCGTAAAGCAGAGGAAGCCGGTATTCAGGCGGGCGCAGCGGATATACACATTACTCTTTCCGATAAGGAGCAGGATTTGATAAAATCGATCGCTAAATTACCGGCAGTAGTAAAAGAGGCCGGAGAAAATTACAGTCCGGCTTTATTGGGAAATTATGCTTATGAGTTGGCTAAGGAATTTAACCAGTTCTATCATGATTTCTCTATTTTGAAAGAAGAGGACATTGCGGTGAGGAATTTCCGCTTGCTGTTGGCGAAAGAATGTAGCGAAGCGATCAAAAATGCCATGGGGATGCTGGGGATCGAGATGCCTGAAAGAATGTAAGGAACAAGAGAGTATATGCCTATGCGGGAGTGGTGATCAGGAATTTTATAGGATTTAAAAGGAGGATAAAATGGAAGAAATTGGAAAAATGCAGTCGGTAAAACCGAAAGAGATTACAGATAATTATATCAAATTGATCGGTGAAAAATGGATGCTGGTGACTGCCGGAGATCCGGCGGGTTTCAATATGATGACCGCCAGTTGGGGAGGAGCTGGATTTTTATGGAATAAGCCGGTGGTATTTGTTTTTATCCGTCCCCAACGCCATACCTTCGGTTTCATCGAGAAAAACGATGAATTCACTCTTTCTTTTTTTGAAGAACAATATCGTCCGGCTTTGACGGTATGCGGATCGGTTTCCGGGCGGGATACGGACAAGGTGGAGGCATCGGGACTGACCCCCTGTAAGACAGAGGAAGGAAATGTTTCGTTTAAGGAAGCACGTCTGGTATTGGAATGTAGAAAGCTGTATGCTGAATTTTTGAATCCGGATGCTTTTATCGATCCCAAAATCCTGAAAGATGTTTATCCCGGAAAAGATTATCATAAAGTATATGTCGCCGAGATTGTAAATGCGTGGGAGAAGAAATAAGGATGAGTAATCTTACGAATTATCATAGCCATTGTTCGTTTTGCGACGGAAAGGCTCCTATGGAGGAATTTGTAAAATCGGCTATTGCAGCCGGTTTTACGAGTTATGGGGTGTCTTCTCATGCTCCGTTACCTTTCGATACCCGGTGGACGCTGAAATTCTGTGACGTTCCGGTTTATTTGGATGAATTGGAGCGGTTGAAAAGGATGTATGCGGGAACGATCGAATTGTATGCCGGAATGGAAATCGACTACCTGAACGATGAACAGAATCCTGCGATGGCTTATTTTCAGGAATTGCCTTTGGATTACCGGATCGGTTCTGTTCATCTGGTATATACCCCGTGCGGGGAAATTGTCGATACGGATACCAGTCCGGAAAATTTTCAGGCGATTTTGAACACTCATTTTCAAGGTGATTTGAAACGTTTGGTGGATACTTATTTCAATGCTTCTATGCGGATGGTGGAGTTGGGAGGTTTCGATTTTGTAGGGCATGCGGATAAGATTTCCTATAATGCCTGCCTGTGCGATCCTTTTTTGGAAGAACAGGAGTGGTTTAATAAAAGGTTGAAGGATTATTTTGCTTTTATTGCTGAGAAAGGGCTTATGGCAGAGGTTAATACGAAAGCCTATTCCAAGAAAGGGTGTTTTTTTCCTGCCGCACGGCATTTTCGGTTGCTGAAAGAATTGAAAATTCCTGTGCTTGTAAATTCGGATGCCCATTTTCCCGAATTGGTGAACGATAACCGTTCCCTGGCTTTGCAGTTGCTGAAAGACGCCGGATTCCATACTGTAAGGGAATTAAAAGCGGGAAAGTGGATAGATGTTGAAATTGGATAGAGGAGGGAGCGATTTTTTAGAATAAAGGAGAATTATGAAGAAGACCTTACATTTTGTACCGTCGTCGGTTTGTTCGTCGGCTATCGATGTGACCGTAGAGGACGGAGTGATCCGGGAAATTTGTTTTACAGGAGGATGTAGTGGAAATTTGCAGGGGATTTCATTACTGGCAAGAGGGATGAAAGTGGAGGAGGTTATCGACCGTTTGGAAGGCGTCCGGTGCGGGAGTAAACGGACTTCCTGTCCTGACCAGCTAACCAGGGCTTTACGCGAAATACAGGAACAATAAAATAATGTGATAAAATGGAATTAAATCAAATACAAGAGATTGCGATAGGATGGGCAAGAGAGGTCGGTAAAATACATCTTTCCTATTTCAGGGGGACGAATCTGGGAATAGAGACGAAATCCAATATCTATGATGTCGTTACCCGTGCCGATAAGCAGGGAGAAGCTTTTTTGCTGGAACAGATCCAAAAGCTTTTTCCGGATCATGCGGTTTTGGGAGAAGAGAGCGGCGCACATGCCGGGACAGGCGATTACCTGTGGGTGATCGATCCTTTGGACGGGACGAATAATTTTAGTCAGGGGTTGCCTGTATTCACCGTTTCGATCGGATTGCAATATAAAGGAGAAGCCGTTTTAGGTGTCGTGTATGCTCCTTATTTCGATGAATTATATACGGCTGTAAAGGGAGGAGGAGCTTATTTAAACGGTAAATCACTCCGGGTTTCGGCGAAATCGGCTTTGGCAGAATCGGTGCTGGGAACAGGTTTCCCGTACGATAAAGATGTAAATTCCGATAACAATGCCGGAAATCTGGTATCTATTTTACCGAGTTTGAGAGGTATCCGCCGCATGGGCTCGGCAGCCTATGACCTGGCGTGTGTCGCTGCCGGATTTTTAGACGGGTATTGGGAACTTGCTTTGCATCCGTGGGACATCTGTGCCGGGGCTTTATTGGTAGAAGAGGCCGGAGGGATCGTCCGTTCTTTCCGGGAAGACCGGGGTATCTCCATTATTGCCGGAAATGCCACGATCGTGCAGAAGATCGGAGAAAAGATAAAGTAAGGGATTATGCCCTTACTTGCTGGCTGTTCAGGCTTTCAACGAAGTTTTTCAGGATGATTTTAGCCGCTCTATATCCTTGCTGGTAAATTTCCGCCACATGATCTAAATCGAACATGCCGTATTTCGTCATTTGGGTTGGGGCTATCAGTATATCGCATAAAGTTTTATCAATGTCTGTATTGCGATCTACTCCCAAATGGAAAGAACGGGCAGCCATGCCGACCATGTTGGTTACTTTGGCCGTCAGGTCTATCGAATTGATTTCCACTGCAATCACTGTCTCACATTTTTTACGGATAGGTCTGACAGGCAGATTCATAAAAATACCTCCGTCCACATAATCTACGTGGTCGATTTCTTTGGGAGTGAACACGACGGGAATGGAAGAGGAAGCGATAACCGTCGGAATCAAAGGGCCGTGGGAGAAATGAACCGCTACTGCCGCATTGATATCGCTTGCGGTGATTACCAAGGGTATCTGTAATTCTTCGAAGGTTTTGACTTTTATGAATTCGCTGAGGCGTTCTTCCATGCCACTCATGTTGAGGATGCCCTTTTTAGATACGGTAGGGCGGGCGAACTGCAATATCTTCCGGTTCATAAAAAATTCCAGGCATTCTTCCGGCGTATGCCCGGAGGCGAGCATGGCTCCGATAATCGCTCCTGCACTTGTGCCTGAAATGATTTCGGGATAAATGTTGTATTCTTCCATAGCTTTGACTACTCCTAAATGTGCAAATCCTCTGGCTCCGCCTCCGCCAAGCACTAAACCTATTTTATATTTTTCCCTTTCCATAATCTTACTTTGGAAAACTATACGAAATTCGTATCATTAAGATTTATAACAAATGTTGTTATGCAACAGGAAGCATTAATATTAATCTCTTTCTTGTTACATGTTTCCAAAATTAAGAATTTTTGTATAAATATGGAAGTGTAGAGCCTATTTTTAATGTGAAGATTTATTTAAGTTATCGATAAGGAATTGTTTCTTTTTTGTTTCGATGCCGTGTCGGTATTGCTTATAAATAAAAAATAAGCACCGTTCGTTTCCTGCGGGAACTTTGCCTGAAGTTATCGTGTCGGTTTACCTGTGTTTTTGAGCGTTTATAGCCGATAGTGAATAAATAAAAAACAGAGATTGACGAATAGATCAATCCCTGTTTTATATTTGTATTATTTGCCTGACTTAACGGATAGGCCACAGGCAAATATGGAAACGTGTGTAACGAATTACCCGTAACGATATGCGTTGCTTGCTGTACCTTTTTATTTTTGTATAGCCGTTTTACTTACGAAGAAGTTCTTTTTTATATCGTCGAATACCGAAGCTTTGTGACGAAACGGTTGCTGCGTATTCAATCGCTTATAAGCCTGGGTTGTTGCCGGAACTGTTCCGGTGATAAGCTCAAGAGCCCGAGCCACCAGCGGATCTTTTTCATCGCCTAATGGTTCCATAGGTAAATAAAAACTGCTCATATTGTAGTCCGGTGCAAGTCCCCCTTTGGGATTTTCCCCGTTTTTATTTTTATATTCCAGTACAATAGGATAAAGAGCCCAATTACCGATAATCGGATCTAAAAAAGCAAAATTGCCTATGTAAACAACAGCAGGCAGGATTTGCATTCCCGTATATTTGCCTCCGGTACGTTCGCCGATGCGGATGACATCCATATAAGGATCGAGACCGACCAATGTCACTTCAGAGGCCGAGTAAGTTTGATTGGAAGTTAAGATAAATACCCGGCTAAGGTTGAGGTTGTCGTTCAATAGGGAATCGGTAAAATAAGCATTGGCATCTATACTGTCTTGCCTATTGTATTCTGTTTGAATGGTGTTGAATTCTTTTTGAATGATCAGCTCTTTGTTTTGGCATACGGCAGCCGGGGCTATGTGGCTGCAAAGATTGATAACCGCTTCTTCATCGCCTCCTAAATTATAACGTAAGTCAAGGATCAGCTCGGAAATTCCGGCATTTTTGAATGCCGTGAATACGGAGTCGAGCGAACTGTTGAATTTTCCGATGTAACTGGAATAAAACAGGTAGCCTACTTTTGTCGTTCCGGCATTTATTATTTTGTGGGTGTGCACCGGGTTTTGTTCGACAATGGCCGTGGCTAAAGCGACGGTTTCCGGATCGGTATATTTCCCGTCCCGGTATTTCCTCACTCCGATGCTGATGTTCGGGTTATTAATCAGATCGTCCATGTTGGTTTGCGTGATATTTTGCCCGTTTAGCGACACGATCAGATCGCCCCGTTGGATTCCGGCAAGCGAAGCCGGAGAGTTGGGGTAAACATATTCGACGATCGCTCTTATTTTGGTTTTAGCTTCATCTCCCCATTGGTAGGCAAGCGAGTAACCGAAAGTTTCCTCGATTCCCTCCGTACTGCTCAACAGGCTTTGCAAATCGTCGGTGATTGCAGAGAAACGGTCGTCCGGCGTCAGTATTTTTTTGAAATAGGCTTTCGGATCTGTTTCATATTGCCGGTCGAGTTCCGGGATTTGATCTGTCCAGAGGTAACAGCTTTTCATGGCCTGATAAATAAAGCTGTTTACTCTTTGCGTGTAAGCGTCGGCAATCACCGGGTTTTCCGGCTCCGGCTCTGCCGGCGGCGGGGTGGGCTCCGGGTCGTTATTGTCGTCGTGGCAAGCAGATAGTAGAAGGAGCAATAAAAAGCTATACAGGGAAAATTTATAGAATCTCATTATATTGTGTTTTTAATTTTCAAATATATAAAATGTTTTTGTGTAATTTTAATGAAAAGAAAGTTTAAAGTGGAATTATTATAATAGAAAACGTCCTTATTTTCAATATACATTGAAAATAAGGACGCTTCGATATGGAATCGATTATCGGATTTCTGCTCCGAGCTGATGTTTGTAAGTTCCCATTAACTTATTCATGATCCTGTCGATCTGTTTGTCTGTCAATGTTTTTTCATCGTCCTGAATGGTGAAGCTCACCGCATACGATTTTTTACCTTCACCCAGTTTCTCCCCTTCGTACACATCGAACAGGCTAACCGATTTCAGCAGGCTTTTCTCTGTACGCAAAGCGAGGTCTCTCACTTCTTTGAATGTCACTTTCTTATCCAGCAGCAGGGCGAGGTCTCGTTTCACGGCCGGGAATTTCGGCATGGGAACATAGCCGATCGTATGGTTTTTAACGGTTTTCAGGATATTTTCCCAGGAAAATTCTGCATAATACACGTCTTGTTCAATATCCATTGTTTTCAGCACTTTACTGCTTAACATACCCATCGTTACGATAGGTTTCCCGTTTTGAGAATAAGTCAGTCCTTCGCGATAGATATCTTCTTCGCATGCAGAAACAGAGAGATTGTCGGGCTTTAATCCCAGGCGTGCCAAAATCATTTCACAATAGGCCTTGAGGTTGAAGAAATCGGTTTTTTCTTCCCGGCTGTTCCAGGATTGAACGGTTTTGTTTCCGGTGATGAAAAGCGATAGTTTGTCTTCTTCCCGATATTGTTTCAGGTGGTCTTCCCCGTCCTTCTTGTGGAAGGTGTAAGCCTTGCCAAATTCAAAGAGCCGGAGGTTGCCGCTTTTCCGGTTGATGTTATAAGCGATGGATTCCAATCCGCCGAACAATAAGGTCTGGCGCATGGCGTTCAGGTCTGAACTGAGCGGATTGAAGATCATGACCGTATTTTCCGGCTTATAAGTTTCCAGATTCTCAAAGTAAGAAGCTTTGGTCAGCGAATTATTCATAATCTCGTTGAAGCCATTGGCTGCTAAAAGATCGGCAATGATATTTTTTAAGCGGAAATCATCCGGTTTTTCCGAATAGCTTAGCGTCGAGTTTACTTTCGCGGGGACTTCAATGTTGTTGAAGCCGTAGATCCGGAGAATATCTTCGATCACGTCCGCTTCGCGGCGTACGTCCACCCGGTAGGGGGGCACCTGGAGCAGAAGCCCTTCCCCGGTTTCCTTTACGATTTTTATCTCTAAAGCATGGAGTATTTTTTTGATCTGTTCTTTTCCGATCTGTTTTCCGATCAGGCGGTCGATGTGCGCATATTTGACCTCGACTTCAAAATCCTGTACGGGAGTCGGATAAATGTCGATGATTTCAGATGTGATTTTTCCTCCGCCTAATTCTTTGATCAGCAGGGCGGCCCGTTTCAGGGCATAAATCACGATATTCGGATCGGTTCCTCTTTCAAAACGGAAAGAGGCATCTGTGTTCAGGCCGTGGCGACGGGCCGTTTTGCGAACGAACACGGGATCGAAGCAGGCACTTTCTAAAAATACGTTTTTAGTATTGTCTGTGATTCCGCTTTTTTGGCCTCCGAAAACTCCGGCAATACACATCGGTTCGACGGTATTGCAAACCATCAGGTCGTTTTCGTTGAGTTCGCGTTCCACTCCGTCGAGGGTAATGAATTTAGTCCCGGTCGGGAAACTGCGTACAATCACTTTGTTACCCGCTACCTGATCCAGGTCGAAGGCGTGAAGGGGCTGTCCCAGTTCAAATAATATGTAGTTGGTAATGTCCACCACGTTGTTGATCGGATGCAAGCCGATAGCCTTTAGGCGGACTTTCAGCCATTCCGGCGATTCTTTGACCTCTACGCCTTCAATGGTCACTCCTGCATAACGCGGACAGGCTTCCGGACGCAGCACTTCGATAGAGGTTCCGGAGGTATTACTGTCTGCCTTGAAGTGTTCTACAGAGGGCAGGGTATAATGAATATCCTGTTTTTGTTGTAAATAGGCAGCCAGGTCACGGGCCACTCCCAGGTGAGAGGCTCCGTCCACCCGGTTAGGGGTGATATCCACTTCGATCACATAGTCGTTGGTGATTTGATAATATTCTGCGGCAGGTGTTCCCACTTTGGCGGTGTCCGGCAGGACGATAATGCCCGAATGATCGTCGCCTATCCCGATTTCATCTTCTGCACAGATCATCCCTTCGGATTCCTGTCCGCGTATTTTCGATTTTTTGATAACAAATTCCTTATCGCCGTCATAAAGTACCGTGCCGACAGTAGCCACCACAACTTTTTGTCCGGCAGCTACATTGGGCGCTCCGCACACGATAGGAGCCAGGCGCCCTTCGCCTAAATCCACGGTCGTGATGTGCAGGTGATCGGAGTCCGGGTGTGGGATACAGGTTTTCACTTCTCCGATAACCAGGCCTTTCAGACCGCCCCGGATCGATTCGAATTTTTCGTATCCGCCTACTTCAAGCCCGATGCTTGTTAATATTTCACAGATTTCCTCGACGTTTAAATCGGTTTTCAGGTAATCTTTCAGCCAGTTTAATGAGATATTCATAGTTTATTTTTTTGTTACTGTTTACTGTTTATGCAGAGAATGTTTTTATTTGATTTGTAACATTCTTTCTATGGGCAACCAGGCTTTTTTCCGGATGTCGTCCGGCACGGTCACTAAATATTGTTCTTTCTCCAAAGCTTCCAGCACTTTTTCCAGCGTCACTTTTTTCATTTGTCCGCAGATGGTTGTCGGGTGGATCGGGATAAATTCTTTATCCGGGTTGTCTTTTTTCAATTTGTGGATAGTCTCGGTCTCGGTTGCGATAACGAATTGCTTTTTGGGAGAATTCGCCACATGCTTAATCATTCCTGCCGTGGAATACATAAAGGCTTGCGGTAGTTCCAGAATCCGGTCGTCATGAGAACAGTTGCTCTCCGGGTGTATCAGGATATCCGCTTCGGGATATTCCCGGCTTTTTTCAAGAATCATTTTCGAAGTGATCCGTTCGTGTACGCAACAATCCCCGCTCCACAATTCCATTCGGCGTCCTGTTTTTTTCTGAATCCACGCTCCGAGATTTTTGTCCGGCACAAATAATATTTTTTTGTCTGCCGGAAGGCTTTCCACCACTTTTAAAGCATTTGCGGAAGTACAGCAAATGTCCGTCCAGGCTTTCACTTCGGCTGTGGTATTCACATAGCTGACCACAATTCCGTCCGGATTCGCTTTTTTCCATTCCCGGAGTTCGTATCCGGTAAGGCTTTCTGCCAGGGAGCAGCCTGCATGCTGCGCCGGGATCAGCACTTTTTTATCGGGAGAGATAATTGCAGCGGTTTCCGCCATGAAATGTACGCCGCAAAATACGATGATGTCTGCATTGGTTTTTCCCGCCTCTTGCGATAATCCGAGAGAATCTCCCAGATAATCCGCAATATCCTGTACCTCAGGACGAGTATAGTAATGTGCCAGAATAACGGCATTTTTTTCTTTTTTTAATTGCTGTATTCTGTCAATAATTTCTGTATTCGTCATAATTTTTTCCTTTTCGGCTTCAAAGATAACAAAGTTAAAAGAAAAGGTAAAGCAGAATAAGTAAAAAGTGAAACAGAAAGACGATATAAAACGTGTGGAGAAAAAGAAGTTATCATCGAAAGCGGAGTTCTTTTAAGAAAAAAGTCTCCGCTTTCGGTTTATGTTTGATTTTCGACAAGATAAATGCCGAAAGATCGGTTCAGGCTTTGATATTCATACTGATGTCTAAAGCCGTAACAGAGTGGGTGAGTGCGCCTACGCTGATAAAATCGACTCCGGTGGCGGCAACTTCTTTCAGGCGTGGGACGCTCATGTTTCCGGAAGCTTCGGTTTTGGCGCGTCCGCCGATCAGCTTGACGGCTTCCGCCATCTCCGCATTGCTCATATTGTCCAGCATGATAATCTCTGCATCGGAGGCTAAAGCTTCCCGTACTTCGTCGAGATTCGTGGTTTCCACTTCGATTTTAATTTCGGCGGGAATATTTGCCCGGACTGCTTTAATGGCGTTGGTAATATTACCTGCAACTTTTATGTGGTTATCTTTGATCATGGCCATGTCGTACAGGCCCATACGATGATTGGTCCCTCCTCCGTCTTTTACGGCCATTTTATCCAAAACCCGGAGGCCGGGAGCCGTTTTGCGGGTATCCAATAACCGGGTGTGCGTGCCCGCCAGTTCTTTCACATATTTTGCCGTTTCTGTCGCAATGCCCGACATTCTTTGCAGAATGTTCAGGGAAAGGCGTTCTCCGAGCAGCAGGCAACGGTAGCTGGCTTCAATGCGAAGGATAATGTCTCCTTTCTTTACCGTATCGCCGTCTTTCACTTTAGGTTCCCAGACAATATCTTTTTCGAAACGTTCGTAAACCCGCCGGGCGACTTCCAGTCCTGAAATCACTCCATCGGCTTTCATTTTCATTTCAGCTACGGCACGGGAATTGGCCGGGATGATGGAATTGGTCGTCACGTCTCCGGTGGCAATATCTTCTTCAATAGCGAGGTCGATGAGTTTGTCGATTAATTTGTCGTATTGCATATTATTTAAATTTTATCGTTTGTAATCCGGGTGAATCGTTGCTGCGGTTCGATTTACCGATCGCGGTGCTTTATTCGCTTTCGCAATTTTTATTGACCGGTGTGGTATGGATTTCCCGGCCTTTTTGCTGCACGATATGATAGAGGAATGTATCGTTATTATCCGGAAAATCTTCCCGGTAATGTCCCCCGCGGCTTTCTTGCCGGTAGAGAGCTGAACGAATGATTAATTTAGCAACAGTCAATAGGTTGTGGCTGAGCAGGGTGTGATATTCGGTTTTGTCGTCCGGTAATTGCTTTTCAAGCCGGACGATCTGTTCGAGCCCGCTCTGTAATGATTCGGCGCTACGAATAATTCCGGCATGGTTCGTCATGATCCGGGATACCTCTTTTTTCAATTGAATATAGCCGTTTGCCCGATCCGGATTGCAATGAAAAACAGTGGAAAATTGCGGGAGCTCTGCGGCAGGCTTATTTTGCCGGGAGGCTTCCACAGCCCTTTGCCCGAAAACCAAGCATTCGATGAGCGAGTTGGATGCCAATCGGTTTGCTCCCATAATTCCGGAAGAAGCCAATTCTCCGCATATAAATAGATTTTGAATGTTCGTTTGCCCATAAACGTCTGTTCGGACTCCGCCCACCGTATAATGGGCGGCAGGTGCTACGGGTATGCGGTCGCACATATCGATACCCAATTCGCGGCATTTTTCAAAAATATTCGGAAAACGGTGGCGTATCATAGCCGGGTCGAGGTGTTTCAGCGATAGCCAAACATACTCCTGGTTATATTTTTGCATTTGCCGGTAGATGGATTGCGCCACAATGTCGCGGGGCGCCAGCTCTGCAAGTTCATGGATCGCCGGCATAAAGCGTTCACCGTTCTGGTTGATCAGATGTGCACCTTCTCCGCGTACGGCTTCGCTGATTAGAAAGGCCTCTTCCGATTCGGTGTATATAGCGGAAGGGTGAAATTGGATAAATTCCATATCCGCTATTTCACAACCGGCATCGTATGCCAATGCCAGTCCGTCGCCGATCGTCGTATGGGGATTGGTCGTTCTTTTATAAATGGCCGAAGTTCCTCCTAAAGTCAGAAATGTATTGGTGGCAAAGAACTGTTGTTCTTCGTTCAGACCGATGTTCCAGGCACGCACGCCGAAACATTTGCCGTTGTCCTGCAGTAACCCGATGACGGAATGATTTTCAAATATCGTGATATTGGGATTGTCTTTCACCTTTTCGATCATAAAACTGGTAACCATCCGCCCGGTGGCATCCCCTCCGGCATGAAGGATTCTTTTTTTATGGTGTCCGCCTTCCAGACCTAATGCCAGGCTGCCGTCTTCCATGTCGAAGTGCATTCCCTCGTCGATTAACTCCTGTATTCGCTGGGGGCCTTCGTTCACCAGAATGTGAACGGCCGGGTAATCGCATAATCCCCGTCCGGCAATGATCGTATCTTCAAAATGGAGCGCCGGAGCATCGTCTTCATCGGTAACGGCCGCTATCCCGCCTTGTGCAAAGTAAGAGTTACTTTCGGTGATATTTGATTTGGTCAGCAGTGCCACTTTTCCGAATGCAGATGCTTTGAATGCTGTGTAAAGGCCTGCAAGACCGCTTCCCACAATGATATAATCGTAATAATGCATTGGTGAAATATGTAAATTAGTGCGAAAGTACCATTTTTTTGTGAAGACAGATATACTGTTTCCGTTTTTTTTTGCTTGAGAGCTTTAAAAAGCACTTGAAATGATAGCGGATGAAGTGTTGAAATATTAGACATCGGTGTAAATATATTAGACATGATGTGTTTGTGTGAATGTTTTTAATTTGCTGAAATTTAGTGTGTTAGTTTGTTTGGTATATAAATTGTTGAAGTTAAAAAATTGTAATAAATAAGATTGGAAACGAATAAAAATTAAAATCTATGAAACAATACCTTCGTTTGTTTATAAAAAGTATGATGCACTGGAAGGAAGTGTCGGCCTTGGCATTGGGAAGCCTGAGCGTAGGTATTGCCGTTGTGGTGCTGATCGGCTTGTGGGTGCAGGAAGAGTTTAGTTTTGATCGTTTCCATACAAAGGGTGACGGTATTTACCGGGTATATACCTGTTCTCAAGGAGAAAGAGAGGGGATAGGTACATTCCGGCAACTCGGCGATAACATGAAAGACAAGTTTCCCGAGGTGAAAGAAATATGCCGGACGGCATATTCCAATAGTGATTACCGGGTGGATAAAATATCGTTTCAGGATATCAAGGGCAGGCAGGTTGAGGAGAATTTCTTTTCCTTCTTTTCTTTCCCTTTAAAATCGGGAGATGCAAGAACCTGTCTGGATGCTCCAAACAAAATCGTGATCAGTGAGTCGGTGGCTCAAAAATGGTTTCCCGGTCAGGATCCCATCGGGCGGTTGGTCGAGGGGGATAAGATGAATTGGCAGGTTTCCGCAGTGATGAAAGATATCCCTTACAATAGTCATATACAGTCCGATGTAATCGTTCCTTTTTACGATAGGACAGCCCGTCCGGATTGTCCTGCCGATTTGTTTACCACCTATTTATATATAACCGATGCTTCCCATATCGGGGATGTGGAACAAAAACTCACCCGGATAAACTGGGCAACCAATAGCCTGATGGAAGAAATGAAGCAGGAAATCAAATTACAAGCTTTAAAGGATATTCATTTCAGCGGTTTATATTCCGATAACATGGGAAGTAAATCATTGGTCGTCACTTTAGGGTTGACGGCTTTAGCCATATTGTTGATTGCCTGCATCAATTTTATCAATCTTTTTATAGCCACTTCTTTTATGCGGGTGAAAGAAATAGGGGTGAAGAAAACTTTCGGGGCAGGGAAAACGCAACTGATTAAATCGTTCTATTCGGAGACTTTTGCTTATGTATTGCTTGCCACGGGAATCGGATTTTTTTTAGCATTGCTTTGCCGGCCCTTGTTCAACCGCTTAGCGGACTATCAGCTGATGATCGGTTTTAATTCACCCTGGCTATATGCTTTCTTAGGCGGTGTGGTCGTTTTTACCACATTGGTCGCCGGTTCTTATCCGGCTTTTTATATGACGCGTTTTAGTGTGATCGACACGGTAAGCAGGCAGTTCCGAGGGAAAAGATTGTCGTTTTTTCAAAATTCCCTTTTGGTTTTGCAGTTTACCGTATCCATTGCTTTTCTGATTATGATCTTTTTTGTCCATAAGCAGGTGAATTATGTCGTGGATTACGATCTGGGATTTAACAAGGAAAATATTATTTACATGCCTGCCGAGGGAGATATGTTTGACCGGTATGAAGCTGTTCGGGGGGAACTTTTAAGAAATCCCCGGATCAAGGAGGTCTCTCTCCGGCAGGGAGTTCCGATGTCTTGGGCGGACGGTTATCCTGTTCAGCGTCCCGGTAGCGGGGAACGTTTTCAGTTCGAACTGTGCCAGATCAAACCGAATTTTCTGGATATGATGGAAATACAATTGGTGGAAGGAGAAAATCCGTTTTATAACGAACAGGTAAAAAATCATATTCTGATCGATGAAAAAGGAGTGCAGGTATTGGGGTTAAAAGAACCTGTCGGGACGAGATTGAATATATGGGGAGTTAATTTTATAATAAAAGGAGTTGTCCGTACCACTCAAAATAAAATCCTGAAAAATAAAAATCCTTCACCGCTTCTTTACTTGCCCGTTATAGACAATATGGCCGATCTTTTTACTTTTTATTTTATGTGCCGGGTAGAAGGAAATCCCAGGGAAGCTATCGGTGCTATGGAGAAACAATGGCAGCAATTCGTGCCGGACATGCCTTTCACATACCGGTTTTTGGATCAGGCTTATGCTGAATTATACGAGTCGGATCTACGCCTTGCCAAAATATTCCTTTGTGCTTTGGTGATTATGGTGCTGTTGAGTATAACGGGATTGTTTGCCGTGGCTTATTATAAGAGTGAACGTCAGTTGAAAGATATCGGCATCAGGCGGGTGAACGGGGCCACCGGGTGGGATTTGTTGATTCTGCTGAATACCGGGTTTATGTATCTGGTAGGTATTGCAATCGTCGTAGCGATAGTTTTGTCTTATTATTTTATATCCCTGTGGCTGGAAGATTTTTCGGTGCGCACTTCGCTGAGCTGGTGGGTATTTATAGGAGCGGGATTGATTGCCGTTGTTGTGGCGCTGGTGACGGTATGTACACAGGTAATCCGTGTTACCAAAATCAGTCCGGTCAAAATTTTAAAGAGTGAATAATTGGTAAATTTCGATGCCTATTCTTCGGTTTTCATTATTTTATCGTATTTTTGTCATTAAACTAATTAAAAATACAGAATGATTACAAAAAATAAGGTTGTAGCCGTGAGCTACGAATTGAAAACCGAACCGGACGGAGATATTTTGGAAAAGGCCGGAGCCGACCAACCGTTGGAGTTTATTTGCGGACAGGGACAGACATTGGAATATTTTGAAATGAATCTGCTGGATAAGAAACCGGGAGATAAGTTCGATTTCAAGATTCCGTCGGCTAATGCCTATGGTGAGGTAAACGAGGACATGATTGTGGATTTGCCGAAAGATATATTTAAAGAAGTGGAGGCTGAAGATATGGTTGTAGGGAATACTTTGCCTATGATGGACAGTATCGGACGCAGATTGGAAGGTAAAATTATTTCTATCGGGGATGAAGACGTGCAGATCGACTTCAATCACCAGTTGGCCGGGAAAGACCTTTATTTTAAAGGAGAGGTTCTGACGGTGCGCGATGCTACGGATGAAGAGCTGGAAGCTTTACATTCTCATAAATGCGGCGGTTGCAGCGGATGCGGATCACACGAGGAGGAGGGATGTTGCGGTTCCGACGACAGTGGTTGCGGATGCGGCGGTTGCCATTAAATAATGAAATATTGAAGAACAAAACAGGGCGCAGGCGTTACGTGTACGCCCTGTATTTTATTTTATAGTATGGCTGGTAATACCATTGGAAAACTTTTTCGGCTGACTTCGTTCGGAGAATCGCACGGAGTGGCTGTAGGCGGGGTGATCGACG